>JAERMN010000481.1 GCA_016844625.1 Deltaproteobacteria bacterium | reverse complement strand
TTCCCGCCGAAGCCCTGCGCATCGGCACGCGCTGTTTGCTCGACGGCCTCGGTCTGTTCGTCGCTGGGTCGGAAGAACATATGGTGCAGTTACTCGTCGACGAAGCGGAACAAACGGGCGGGCGCCCCGATGCGCTGTTGTTAAGCCGCGGCAACACAAAAATCCCGGCGCCCATGGCGGCGCGTGTCATGGGCACCGCCGGCCACGCCCATGATTGGGATGACAGTCAGGTGAGTATAGATCCGGCGCATGTCTACGGCCTACTGACTCATCCGACGATTCCACCGCTGAGCGGCGCGCTGGTGATGGCGCAGAAGTTGGGCGCCATCGACGGCAAGACTTTCATGCTCGCGTTCCTCGCCGGCTTCGAAGTCGAGTGCAAAATCTCCGAATGGATGTTAGCGCAACACTACCTGCGCGGGATGCACTCGAGTGCCACGGTGGGAACTTTCGGCGCATTCGCAGCGGCAGCGAAGCTGCTCAACTTAACGGGGGATAAGTTGCGCTGCGGCTTCGGTATCGCCGCCAGCTTCGCAGCCGGCATCCGCTGTAACTTCGGCACCATGACTAAACCTCTCCACGTCGGCCGTGCCGCGGAGAACGGCGTCACGGCCGCGCTGCTCGCGGCGCGCGGCTTCACCGCCGATCCTGATGCGCTCGACGGCCCTTGGGGGTTTTACGCCGTCCACGGCGGCGGTGTCAGCGCAGAAAAGATTTCGCAAGGTTTCGGCAAAATATGGACGATCGTCGAGCCCGGCGTGTCGATCAAGCCCTATCCCTGCGGCGTGCTGACGCATCCGACCCTCGATCTGATGTTGAAGCTGATCAGCGAGAATAATGTGAAGCCGAACGATATCGACAAGGTCACAGTCTTCGCCGGCACTAATATTCTCAATCCGATCCGCTACCCGATCGCGGCGAACCACTTGCAGGCCAAGTTCTCCCTGCCCGCCGCGCTGGCGATGATCGCGCTCACGCGCAAAGCCGGCAAAAAAGAATTCTCCGATGAGTTCGTCGCCGCCGCGCCGATGCAAGCGATGCAAAAGCGTATCACCACCGCGCTCGATGGCGAGATCGAAAAAATGGGCTTTGACAAAATGCGCTCGCGCATCGTGATCCGTCTGAAAGACGGACGGCAAGTCGACGGTTGGGCCGACGAACGCTACCGCGGCGGCCCGGAAAATCCGCTGAGCGATGCCGACCTGGAAGCGAAAGTGCGGTCTTGCTGTGAGGCTGTGTTAGACGAAGAAAAGCAATCAGCGTTGATCGCTACGGGCAGGTCGAAAGTTGATGGAATTGCTCAATCGCGTGAACTAAGTGAATTTGTTGTTGACCACGCTGATTTCAGCGTGGAACCCTTAAATGGGGTTTCCAAAGGGGGCGCGCATCCCCTTTGCGATATTTTAATAAGCGCCGGGGTCAATACCCCGGCCGCGAAGTGGTTTTGTTTTTTGTCGTGTTCAGCGCAGCCAATTTCACTTTGCTGCTACGGGTGCTGCTCCCTTCAATCCATAAATCGCTCCGTCCGAAACGGATTTGATTTTTTCCAGTGGCAGATTCGTTTCCAGCTCCTTGATCGACGGCAGATACCACAGTCGACCTTCGTCGTTGAAATAGACAAACACCGCGTTGGGCTGCTTCAACTGCTCGTGCATGGCCGCGGTCGCCCGCGCATATAGCGGGTTGGGTTGGCGATTGTCGGGGTCAATCTTGTAAGGAATCATGGCTGTGCGCCTGCCGGTCAGCGTGTAAATAAAATCGGGAGCGTTGCTGACGATCGGCGTCGCTGCTGGGGCATTTTTGGCAAATTTTAACAGTTCGGAATGGCGCCATATCTCAGTGGCGAAGCCGATACCGTTCAAGTAACTATGGCGCAGCCATACGACCCCGTTGATCATCTGCAGCGCGAGCAAAATGACGATCGCACAATCGAAGCCAAACCAGCGCCAGGATTTTTTCGCGGACCGATTTTTTCTCAGCCACTCCGTCATGATCGACAGCGCGACTATCATCGCCGCAACGTACGGCAGCGCCATGGTTCGAGTATCGAAATAGAGCGGCTGATCGTTAAAGGAAAAGGAGATAAACAAGAACGAGCCGTACCCCACCACGCAATAAACCATCAAGCGCGGATACCACGACCTCGACAAATCCACCTTTCTCGCCAGCCCGCAGAAAAGCATGAACACGAGTAATAAAAACCAACGCGAAGGCCACGGCGCATTGTCAATGACGCTCGTCGGCAATAGCCAATGACCGACCGTGTCGGTCGAAGACAGTAAATCGGCAAGCGCCGGCAGGTGAAAACCAAAGGTTCGATTGACGGCGTTGCCTGCCGACAAGTAATTCCTGACAACCCAAGCGAGGAATGGAATCGCCGACAAGACGGAGAAGGTTGCCGCATCGATAATTCGTTTGCGCCAATCAAATCGCCCGTGCAAGAGAATCACGGCGGCGCCGGTCAATCCGAAGGCGATACCGACGTAGCGCACCAGACAACTCAAGCCTACCGCCAGCGCAAACCAGTAAATCGATGCGCTGTGCGACTCCTGCAAATAGCGCGCTAAGAAACAGAAACCCAAAAGTGTCAGAAAAATAAATGGCGCTTCGGACAGCGCCTGCGAATTGATGTAGACCATGGGGAAGGCGGCGAAAGAAAGAAACACCGCCAGGAGCGTTGCGCCGTAGGACGACGTCGAGCGATAAGCGATATAGGCCACGAGCAGTGAATTGATGGCGCAAAAAACGCTACTGACCCAGCGCGCCGCCTCAAGCGGATCCAATCCCGTCCACGCAAATGCGGCGACCAGCCACGGATAACCGGGTGGATACTGAGTTATCGGGGAGAACTGGCCAATATCGTTCAGAAACTGGAAACCATCGCCACCGAGGATGCTGCGCGCCGCGCCGATATAGACGACCGAGTCGGTGTAGATGCCGATACCCCAGCGAGTGGCGAGAACGAGTACACCAGCCCCGATCAGTGCCAAAGCCAAAACCGCGGTGCGAAAACCGCTAAAACTTAACCGCTGCGGCGCGTCACCTGAGAAATTGATTGAAGAGCTTTGCATCGACGCAGAGCTGAACTCAATTAGAGCCGGTCATCGTAATCGGTCGCCAGATAGCAGCGTGACATAGAATGGTCTAGTGGGCCAGAACTGCATGATATCGCGTTCAGTAATCCATGCCCTTTGAAAAAAATCAATTGCTAATGCCATGATTCACAGTCAGCCCACCGATCAAACTGGATCGAAAATGAGGGCGTGCTGCCGGTGCAATCAAGGCCCCTTGACGACCGCGCTATTAACCAGATAACAAAAGATGGCCGTCCGTCGTGACTCACGGCGGATTTTCTGACATAACGAATGGCGGAGCGGCGTTGCCGATCTTGTAGAATTGCGCAGGGGCGATTCATGAATCGCCCCTGCTGATCGAATAAATTAAGGAGGATATCTGCATGGCAGATTCGACAATCAAAAAATCCACCCAACGTTGGCAATCCGATATCATCGTCGATCTGATCAAGCAGTACGGCTTCCCGTACATCGCGCTCAATCCGGGCGCAAGCTACCGGGGATTGCATGACTCGCTGGTCAACTACGGCGAGAACCAGCCGCCGATGCTGCTCTGCAATCACGAAAAGATCGCCGTGCAGATCGCCCACGGCTATGCCAAAGCGAGCGGCAAACCGATGATCGCCATCGTCCACAACGTCGTCGGCCTGCTGCACGCGCCGATGGGCATCTACTACGCCTACATCGACCGCAGCCCGGTGTTTATCATCGGTGCCACAGGTCCAATGGATGAGAAATACCGCCGTCCGTTCATCGACTGGATTCACACCGCCTTCGCCCAAGGCGATGCCGTGCGCCAGTTTACTAAATGGGATTACCAACCCGGCAGCATTCACGGCGTGCCGGACTCCTTCGCGCGCGCCTACTCGATCATGATGAGCGAGCCGCAGGGGCCGGTTTATATGGTTTACGACTCGGCGATGCAGGAAGCGAAGCTGACGGAAAACCTCACAGTGCCGAATTATACCGTCAAAGTGCCGTCGCGGGTCGCGCCTGAATCGGCGGCCATCGAGCAAGCCGCCGACATGCTGGTCGCAGCAAAGAGTCCGCTGCTCTTGACCGAATACGCCGCGCGCATGCCGATCGGTTTTACCCCCACGGTTGAACTCGCCGAAACCATCGGCGCTTCAGTGTACGACATCAATAAGCGGCTCGGCTTTCCCAACAAACATCCGCTAAGCGTAAGCTTCCACAATGACGCGTTTAACGGTGTCGATCTGGTGGCGGCATTGGACGTCGTCGACTGGACCCGCGGCTCGCACAAGCTCAACACGCAGACGCGCGAGGTCACGGTCGTCACCTCGCCGGACTGCAAATGGATCGATGTCGGTTTGGCCGACATCGAGATCAGCAAGTGGGCGACCGATTATAACAAGCACCACAATTGGGATCAGCGCGTGCTCGGCGATAGCGCCCTGACGATTCCCGCGCTGACCGCGGCGGTGCGAAAACGCATTGATGGCGATAGGGCATTAGCGAATCGTATCGACGAACGCAAAAAAGCGATCGGCGAAAGACATAACCGCCAATGGCAAAAATGGCAGGATCAAGTCAAAAATGAATGGAACGAGCGGCCCATGACCGAGGCGCGCTTGGCGCATGAAATGTGGCAGGTGATCAAAGACGAAGACTGGGTGCTCACCGCCAACACGCTGAAGGAATGGGCGCACAAGGTTTGGGACTTCGACAAGCCCTACCGCCACCTTGGCCGCGAGCT
>JAERMN010000480.1 GCA_016844625.1 Deltaproteobacteria bacterium | reverse complement strand
GAGTTAATACTGCGGCCGCGAACTCGCTGCGATTATTAGTTATCCACAGGATTGGGCGGACCTTCACACCGAGAGAAATGAATCAGAGGTTATCCTAACTCGCCGATACTGGCAGCGACGCTTAGCTAATTTTAGCGTTCATGCGCCGGCATTATTGCCGCGCCATGCCGTTTCCCGGTTTGAGCATCGGCGACGACAACACCTCTTTCAGAACGCGAATCTCGACGACATCCTCTTGGAGTCGCGTCAACCCTTCCTTGGCGCGATGGATTTCGGCGAGCATGGAATCGATCTCGCCGATGGAAATGGTTTCCAATGCCTGGCGAATCTTGCGATTCATGCCGAAAAGATTCTGTACGCCGCCTTTGTCGGAGATTCTGTTGTCTAGTTCAAGGTAAACTCGAGTAACGCCTTCCATCTGGCTCTTAAGATCGTCCATGGTAAATCCTCCTCATGCGCTTGCGGTAAAACTATCGTTGATGTAACTAAAAACCATATACGCGTCGAGAAAACAAGTATACGAAATTTCAACAATTAAAATTTGAGCAACTTAAGAACGTTAGCACGCAAAGTGCAGCAGCTGGTTTGATTGTGCGAAAAAAAATCTGAGGTGAATAGCGATGGCGGAGATTCGTAGCGTCGGAATTCCCAGTCCAAGAGTCGAAGGCGAACAAAAAGTCGCGGGCGCGGCGGTGTACGCCGTGGACGTTAAGCTGGCTGATATGTTGTGGGCCAAAGTCTTGCGCAGTCCCATCGCCCACGCTCGTATCAAGTCGATCGATGTCAGTAAAGCCGCGGCGTTAGCGGGAGTGAAAGCGATTCTCACTGGCAAAGATCTCGCCGGCGCCAAGATCGGCAAGAAAATTATCGACATGCCGCTGCTTGCCGAGGATGTCGTGCGTTTCGCCGGTGAGAAAGTCGTCGGGGTGGCGGCCGAGAGCGAGGCGATTGCGGAAGCTGCGTTGGATTTGATCGACGTTGAGTACGATCCATTGCCGGTGCTCACCGATGCGATCGAAGCGATGCAACCCAATGCTCCGCTGATTCATCCAAACGTCGCGGCGTACAAGGGACTGCTGCATAAGATCGACACGCCGAGCAATGTCTTTGTCCATCTCACTTGGAAAAAAGGCGTTGTCGAAGAAGGTTTTCGTCAGTCCGACGTGGTGGTGGAGAATACTTTTAGCGTGCCGGCAGTTCACCAAGCTTACATCGAGCCCCATTCTTCTCTGGTGCGCGTCAACGCCGACGGCACGGCGGATGTTTGGTCGTCGAACAAGAGTCCCTTCGGCATGCGCGATGCGGTGGCCAATGCGTTACAGATTGTGCCGGCGAGCTTGATCATCCATCCTTGTTATGTCGGTGGTGATTTTGGCGGCAAAGGCGATGGCAATGATGTCGCGCTCTGTTACGCGCTGGCGCGCCAGGCCGGCCGGCCGGTCAAACTGACGATCGACTACACTGAGGAGCTCATGGCGGGCAATCCGCGCCACGGCGCGGTGATCAAGATCAAAACCGGTGTCATGAAAAACGGCCTGATGATCGCCGAACATATCGAGTTCGTTTTCGACAGCGGCGCCTACGGCTCCTATCGGCCACAGGGATATTTAGTCGGCGCCCACGACGCGCCGGGACCGTACCGTGTGCCTAATTGTTTAGTGGAAGAAAAATATGTCTACACCCACAAGATGCCCGCCGGTTACATGCGCGCGCCTGGTCATTTGCAAGCGTTCTTCGCTTCGGAGAGCCAGGCCGATCTGGTCGCCAAGCGCTTGGGCATGGAGCCGACGGAGTTTCGCCGGATTAATTTTATGCACGACGGCGACGCCTCGCCGCTTGGCCATGTGATTCCTCACGTCAAAGCAACGGAAACTCTCGCGCGGGCCATCGATGCGTCGGGCTTCAAGCAAGCCAAAGGAAAGAATGTCGGCCGTGGCTGCGCCATCGGCGACTGGGTGTCGAAGGGTGGTGAGTCCTACGCGATCGTCACAATCGATGAGCGCGGCAACGTGACGTTATCTTCGGCGGTGACAGACACTGGCCCCGGTGTTTTCACTATGATGCGCCAGATCGTCAGCGAGGAAATCAAAGTGCCGATCGACGCGATCACGGTGGAAATGTTGGATTCAAACAAAGTCGTCAAAGATACCGGCGTGCGCGGCAGCAGCAGCACGCGGGTGCACGGCGGTTCGGCGCTCGACGCCGCAGGTAAAATGCGCGACGAGATTCTCAAGCTGGCGGCCCAAGCCATGGACGCCAGGCCGGATGAGTTGATGCTGTTCGATGGCGGCGTTACCCATGGCCGGGCCGAGCGGCGCATGACCTACGGGGAAATCGCCCGCGCCCATGGCGGGCCGATCATCGTCGAAGGCCACTATCTCAACATGACCGACGGGCCGGAGGCTTCCTTGGTCGCGCAAGTGGCCGAGGTGGAAGTCGACCGGGAAACCGGCGCCGTGCGGGTGACCAAGCTCACCACGGCGCACAACACCGGGACGATTTTGAATCCGCTAACCCATCAAGGCCAGATCGACGGCGCGGTGATGATGGGTTTTGGTTATGGTTTGATTGAAAATCTCGCCTATGATGAAAGCGGTAAAGTGCTGGCGGCGAACTTAGGCGAATACAAAATCCCCAACATCAAGGATATTCCTGATCTCAAGACCACGATTCTGCAATCCGACTTCGGCAGCGGGCCCTATAACAGCATGAGCATCGGCGAGACGGCGTTGATTCCCACCGCCGCGGCGATTGCCAACGCGGTCGAGGACGCAGTCGGCGTGCGTATTAGGTCGTTGCCGATCACTGCCGAGAAAGTCTTGAATGCGCTGAAGGCGCGCTAAGCCTATGACCGTTTCGAGTTTCTGTTTTCGAGTTTCGAGTTTTGCGATCCGGCGTTCAGTTGCGCCATTCTTATCATGAGCAAGAACGACGTCGGGCCGATCCATCGATTGTTCAACGCCACGCGCTACTCCTTTCAGGGCCTCGGCCATGCGTGGGTCAACGAAGGGGCGTTTCGACTGGAAATCTATCTGCTCGTCATTATTGCGCTGCCGTTGGGTTGGTTTCTCGGTAAGAGCGCGGTCGAACGGGCGCTTTTGATCGGCAGTTGCTTGTTGGTGGTCGTCGTTGAGTTGGTCAATTCGGCCATCGAAGCGGTGGTCGACCGAATTGGCAAGGAATATCACGAGCTTTCGGGTCGCGCCAAAGATATGGGTTCGGCGGCGGTGTTTTGTTCGCTTTTGCTCGCAGCGGCGGTTTGGCTCGTCGTCTTGTTTGGCTGAATAAAATTTAATCTCTTTGGGGTTAATTCCCCGCAGCTTGCCGCGTAGTGCTAGTTGGTGGCTATAAGAGAGTCCGTCTTTCCCGGATGCTTTTAGCGGGAATCCAGGCGAATTTCGTGCGGGGTATTAACCCCGCAGGCGACCAAAGGGGATGCTCGCCCCCTTTGGATTCCCCATTTGATGGTGCCCGCAGCAAGCTGCGGGGAATATTAGATTAAAACATTCGGGGGTGACAACTTGGGAGAAAGTCACCCGAGGGCCTCTTGAGACCCCGCTGCTTGCGGCGGGGTTGTTCAATGAAACGTCGTGGGGGATAGGGCGATGAAAATTCGCATCTGGCAAAACATTTCACTGGCAGTCGCGCTGTTTATCTTTTGTACGGAAAGCGCGGCGTGGGCCAGTGAACCTTTCGATTTGGTGCAGTCGGCGGTTGAGGCCGCGCTCGCGATATTGCGCGACCCCAAGCTCAATTCCGCCGAGAAAAAGCAGGAACGGATCGACGGGCTCAAACAAGTGATCAATCCGCTCTTTGACTATGAAGAGATGGCGCGCCGCACGCTCGCCGCCCATTGGCGCCGGCGCACGGCGGCGGAACAGGAAGAGTTCGCCAGACTGTTTCGCGCTTTTTTAGAAAGGATTTATTCTGACCGAGTCGATCGCTACGGCGGCGAACGTATCGTCTTGGGCCGTGAGACCGTCGATCAGGAATACGCGAGGTGGAATCGAAAATCATCGGCGCCAAAGGCGAAGAAAGCCCGGTGATCTATCGCCTCAAACGCAGCGACGGCAAGTGGAAAGTCTACGACGCCGTGGTTGAGAATATCAGCATCGTCAACAACTACCGCTCGCAGTTCGACCGGGTGATATCCAAATCGTCCTATGAAGAGTTGAAGAAGATGCTCCGGGACAAGGCGGGCTGATCGATTGCTGAAAGATCGCCCGCCGCTGATGGCGAATTGTCCCGCGGCAAGTTCGAGGGTGCAAAGTAATATTGGCGCGAATCATTCCCCCAATCAGTCACCCCCGAATGTGTTTATCGGGGGTCCATCCTTTGTTCAGGGCAAGACTTAGGGCGTGGCACGACATTTGTTGCCGCTCCTTCAGTCGTGCGCTATGGTGGCGCTGAGGAGTTCGTCAAGGCGCGTGACAATACGGGTTTTATCCGATGAGATGGCGAGCCGAATCGCCGCTGGCGAGGTGGTCGAGCGGCCGGCTTCGGTGGTCAAAGAGCTGATCGAAAACTCGCTCGACGCCGGCGCCAGTGAAATCTTTGTTTGGGTGGAGAAGGCCGGCAGCGCGCTGATTCGTGTCACCGACAATGGCGCGGGCATGGCGCCGGCAGACCTTGCCCTATCGGTCGAGCGTCATGCGACGAGCAAACTCGCCGACGATGATGAACTCTTTCGCATTGCCACCTTGGGGTTCCGCGGCGAGGCGCTGCCGAGTATCGGCTCCATCGCGCGCATGGAAATCATCTCGCGCCAAGCCGGCGCGCCAACCGGCCAGCGTTTGCGCGTCGATGGCGGCAAGAAAGATGAGTTGCAGGCCGCGCCGGCGGCGCCGGGCACGTCCATCGAGATCAAGGATATCTTTTTTAACACGCCGGCGCGCCGAAAATTTCTCAAAGCGCCCGCCACCGAGCTAAGCCATATCTGTGATGTGGTCAATCGTATGGCGCTGGCGTACCCGGAGGTTCATTTCCGCTTACAACATGATGGCCGAACCGTCGCCGATTACGTCGCGGTAAACCATGCCAAAGATCGCTTGCACCAAGTGCTCGGGCGGGACGTGGCCAAGGGGTTGGCGCCGTTCGGTTCGCGGCAGGGAGAGTTGACTGTGTCGGGCTATTTGAGCGCGGCGCCGACTTCCTTTCCCAACCCGCGCTATCTCTACACCTTCGTCAATCGGCGCTACGTGCGCGACAAAGTTCTCATCCATGCGTTGCTGCAAGGCTACGATACGCTGCTGATGAAGGGGCAGTATCCGGCGCTGCTGTTGTTGCTGGAGATTCCTTTTGAGGAAGTCGACGTCAATGTCCATCCAGCCAAATACGAGGTGCGCTTTCGCCGCCAATCCGACGTCCACGACGCGGTGTCGCGAGCGGTGCGGCAAGCCCTCAGGCAAGAAGCCAAAGAGCCGCTGTCGCGCGAGAATCCATTTTCCTCCACTCCGTTCTTCGGCGTGCGTGAAGCGCCCTTGCCGTACGCGATAGCGCCGACCTCGCGCTACGATCAGCCGGCAGCGCGCGAAGCGGTCTTCCTCGTGCCGCCACGCACGGAAATGTTTCCCGAGCCGGGCTTCTTTTCTTCTTTGACCGTGCTCGGACAAATTCTTGGCTGCTATTTGATCTGCGCTGCACCACGAGGGCTGGCGCTAA
Organism: Deltaproteobacteria bacterium; assembly: GCA_016844625.1. GTDB lineage: Bacteria > Desulfobacterota > Binatia > UBA9968 > UBA9968 > DP-20. The sequence continues at coordinate 632 of JAERMN010000480.1, read as the reverse complement.
TCGATCAGCACGCCGCCCATGAAAGGATTGCCTTTGAGAAACTGCGCCATCAGCTCGATGACGGTAAGGTCGAAGGGCAAAATCTTTTGATCCCGCAGTCGCTCGATCTCAGTGCTGGAGAGATGATGCTGGTGGAGCAAAAGCGCGATGTGCTCGAACATTTCGGCTTTAGCTTGGAGCCGTTCGGGCCGGGAGCTTACGCAATCACCGCGGCGCCCGCTTTGTTGCCGGAAGGGGATTACACTCAAACAGTGCGCCAAATGGTTGCCGAGCTCGCCGAAGTGGATACCTCGGCAAAAATTCGCCACCATCTCGAAGAGCGGCTGGCGACCATCGCATGCCACAGCGTCATTCGCGCCAATCGCAAACTAGAAATCGACGAGATGCGGGCCTTGCTGCGCGAGTTGGATCAGGTCGAGTTCGCCACCCAATGTCCCCATGGCCGGCCAGTGTTGCTGGAGTTTAGCCGCGATGAGCTTGAGCGCATGTTCAAGCGCGTGGTCTGATCGTTTCATGCCTTTAACCTCTTCCATTGATGGGCTCTTCAGGCTTTAGTGTGGGTAACGTGTCACGTGCAGTTTGTTTTGTTCACCACGAAGAGCACGAAGGACACGAAGGTTCCAGACAATTAA
>JAERMN010000479.1 GCA_016844625.1 Deltaproteobacteria bacterium | reverse complement strand
TCCGCGGAAATCTGGTTGAATCTCGACACAATTAAGGAGTTTTGCATGTCACGTATTACCGTAGAAGACTGTTTGCAAAATGTTAGCAACCGCTTCGAGTTAGTCATGTTGGCTTCCAAACGGGCGAGACAGCTGTTAAAGGGCGCCAAACCGTTAATCGAGTCGGACAACCGGGAAGTTGTCGTGGCGCTGCGTGAGATCGCCGCAGGCAAAGTCAGAAAAGTTCCAAGCCAATCCTGACGAGTTTTTCGGGTCCGCAGTTAACGACCATTTCCAGTCCGCTGTTCCCCAAACGAATCTCAGTTTCGATCATCTTGAATAGCTCGCGGAGCCCTGCGATGCTCCTCTTTGGTGGTGCGGGTGGACAAACCGCTCATGGCCGACGACGATAAGAATAACGAATTAGATTTTTCGATACCTGGCGTCGAGCTGCCGCAGATCGTCGAAGAGCCAGACGATGAGGCGGGTTCAACGGACAAGGCGCTCGTCCCGCTCGATCCGCTGCAGCGTTATCTCGCTGAGATACGCCGATTTCAAGTGCTGAGCCGAGAGGAAGAGCATCGCCTTGCGGTCGAGTATAAAGAGTTTGGCAATGTCGAGGCGGCGTACAAGCTCGTCACCGCCAATCTTCGCCTGGTCGTGATGATCGCGCGGGAATATCAGAAATCATTCAAAAACCTTCTCGATCTCATCCAAGAAGGCAATATGGGATTGATGGAGGCGGTCAAAAACTTTGATCCCTATCGCGGCGTGCGTTTTCCATCCTATGCGGTGTGGTGGATTCGCGCTTACATGATTCGTTACATCATGAACGACTGGCGCATGGTCAAGATCGGCACCACCCAAGCGCAACGAAAACTTTTTTTCAATCTGCAGAAAGAGAAAGAAAAAATCGAAGCCCAAGGGCTCATACCCGGCCCCAAGTTGCTGGCCCAGCGCTTGAACGTGAAAGAAGACGAAGTGGTCGAGATGGAGCAACGTCTCGGCAGCCGGGATCTATCGGTGGATATGCCAATCGGCGAAGGCGACGAGGCGACGTTGCTCAACTTTTTGCCGGACCGCAATGAGAGTCCCGAAGAACAGGTTGCTGAAAATCAATATCGCGATTTGTTGCGGCAAAAGATGGAACAGTTCGCCAAGGGGCTGAAGGACAAAGAGCTGGTGATTTACCGCGAGCGGCTGCTCAATGAAGAACCGCTGACCCTGCGCGAGATCGGCGATCAATACGGCATCAGTCGCGAGCGGGTTCGCCAGATCGAAGAACGAGTGAAGAAAAAACTCAAAACCTATCTAAAAAAAGAGCTCAAGGATGTCACCGACGTGGTGGGTCCCGAATAGTTCGCCGGCGCCTTTCATTTGGTTCTATAATTGTTTCTCATCGGCGGCGTTGCCATGAGCGGCGCAAAAATCGCGCGCTTAGCTCGGGATTATTCGCGGTAAAACTGCCATCGAGGTGCAACCCTTGCGGAACGACGGCATGCCCTTCGGGATGGCAAATAACAAATCTCAAATACCAAATTTGGAATCTGATATCTGTGATTTGAAATGCCGAGCGCCAGCGAGGACTGGCCGGTGCCTTGGTTCGGCGATCTAGTTCTTTTGGGTCAGACCTCGATCAACAGAGTGTCGTCAGGTTTCCTCGTGGCATGAATAATCCGGGTTAGCTTGCGCGTTTGGCGCGCTTCTGATAGCAAAAATAGAAAAATCATTGTTGGTAGGAGTTCGCTTGCAATTTCAAAAGGAAGTCGAGATTCTCGCGTCGCGGGAAAAGGTTTGGCAGTTTATCTGGGATGTCGACCGTTTCATCGCCTGCGTGCCGGGCTGTAAAGACGCCAAAACGGTGGAGGACGGCAAACGGTATTCGGCGATGATGACGGAAAAGGTCGGACCCTTTAAAGTCGAATTTCCGACGACCATTGAAGTGCTGGAGCGAGAAGAATTGACGCGCATCAAGGCGCGGGCTTCCGGCGCGGATAATAAGATCGGCAGCCGCATGAAGATCGATCTCGACGTTCATCTGCGCGAGCTGGATAACAAGACGATCTTGAGCTTTACCGCCGGCGTCGATGTCTTGGGCAAGTTGGCGGCGTTGGGCCACGGCATCATCAAGCGTAAAGCGGATCAGGTGCTCGATGAATTCGCCCAGGCGGTCAAAAAGAAATTAGAAGGAGACGCGTGAGATGCTCAGAAGATTTCGTTTGGAGGAACCGGAGAGTGTGGCGCAGGCCTCTGAGCTGCTCGGCCGTTTCGGTGACAGCGCGAAAATCTACGCCGGCGGCACGGAGCTGCTCTTGGCGATGAAGGAAGGATTGGTTCAATACGAACGGCTGATCAACGTCAAAAAGCTCGGCCTCAACCAAATCTCCGCCGAAAACGGCACGATCAAAATCGGCGCGCTTTGTACGCATCATGAACTGGAACTCTCACCAGTGATCCAGCAACGGCTGCCTTCTTTGCTTAAGTTAGAGCAAAACGTCGCCAATGTGCGCGTGCGTCAAGCCGGCACCATCGGCGGTAATTTGTGCTTCGCCGAACCGCACGCCGATCCGGGAACTTTGCTGATGGCTTTGGGAGCGAAGATGGTCGCTGCGCAGGGGAGCGCGAAACGCGAAATTGCCGCTGAGGATTTTTTTGTCGATGCTTACGAAACTTCTTTGGCGGCCGACGAAGTGCTCGCCGAGATTGTTGTGCCGGCGCCGGGCGCCAACGCAAGAAGCGCGTATCTCAAATTCGGTTATTTAGAACGACCCAGCGTCGGGGTCGCGGTGGCGTTCAATTTAAACGGCGCCAACGTGAGCGACGTGAGGATCGCCGTCGGTTGCGCCGGGCCGGCGCCCAAGCGCGTGGCGGAGGCCGAGGCGCTGCTTAGTGGTAAGACCAAGGACGAGGCGACACGCAATCTGGCGCAAGCCGGCGCGATAGCGGGACGCGCGGCGCAGGCGATCAGCGACTTGCACGGCGCGCAAGATTACAAAGAGCACATCGTCGGCGTGCTGCTAAAGCGGACTTTTCAGGCGGCCGTAAGTTAGCTATTCGCGACCATTAGGATTGGGGAGAGATTCATGGCGACAGCATTGACCAGACGTTCAGATGCGCAAACGATACCGGTGTCATTTACTTTAAATGGGCGGTTGCAAGAGATAGACGTCGAGCCGCATGAGCTATTGCTCGACCTCGTGCGCGATCGTTTGGGCCTCACCGGCGCGAAACGGTCTTGCGATGTTGAGGTCTGCGGCGCGTGCACGTTACTGGTCGACGGCCGGCCCGTGAGCGCTTGCACGACGCTCGCTTTCGAAGTGCGCGGCTGCTCGGTGCTGACGATCGAAGGCTTAGCGGACAACGGTAAGCTGCATCCGCTGCAACAGGCGTTTATCGAATATGGCGGCTTTCAGTGCGGCTTTTGCACGCCGGGCATGCTCTTGGCGGCGAAAGCGCTGCTGGACGAAAATCCCAATCCAAGCGAAGCAGAACTCAAACACTTCATGCACGGCAATCTCTGCCGCTGCACCGGCTATAAGAAGAT
>JAERMN010000478.1 GCA_016844625.1 Deltaproteobacteria bacterium | reverse complement strand
GTAACGCGCAAGAATCGCCGGCAGCGCGTCGATGACATGCTCGATACCTTTGTCCGGCGATAACAGTCCGAATGTAAGAATCACCGACTTGCCTTCGATTCCAAGTTCTTTTTTGCTCCGGCCGGCGACCGGCACGCTCGGAATCCCGTGCGGGATGATATCTATTTTATGCTCGGGCACGCCGTGAACATTATGAAGCAGAGCGGCGCCGTGGGCGCTCATGACAACGAGCCGCTCCGAGATTCGCGCGATCTCATTCATCGCTCGACGTTGCCTGGAATCCGGCTTGCCGAGGATGGTGTGAACGGTGGTCACAATCGGCATGCGCAGTTTGCGTAGAAGCGTAAGCAGGTAGCTACCGGCCTTGCCGCCGAAAATGCCGTACTCGTGCTGCACGGACACGACATCGATCTTGTTAGCGTTCAAAAAATCTGCGGCGACGCGGTACGACGCGATATCGCTCTCTGCCACCTCGAAGCGAACCCGCGGCGGATACTCATAACGTTTGCCGCCGTCGTTCATCGCGACCACGAAGCAATCGGCATGCGAAAAATCCGCGGCGATCGCGCCGCTCAGATCGGTGGTGAAAGTAGCGATGCCGCACTGGCGCGGCAAGTGATTGCCGAGAAACGCGATTTGACGAATCGTTGCAGTGATGTTTCCGTGGTTCATGATTCCTTCCAGCGCAGAAGCCTACGATCAGATTCGGCCCCTGATCATCTGTATTCCGAGCCAAAGCGCGACGAATACCAGCGCTAGCAGCAACAAAAGCGAAGTATCCATGTCAAATCCCCCCTAGCTAATTTTTTAAAAATCGCTCCGCGATCGATTTGGCCACGGCATTGCCGGTCTGGCGCGGTCCCGCTAAGACGACTGCTTGGCACCGACCACCACCAAGACGATCCCACCTACAAGCGCCAACCCGCCCAAAAGAGGCGAGAGCGGGATGGTTTTCTGGGTGTCGGCGGTGGCCTTGATAGGACCAATATCGATCACCGTCTCGCGGCTTGTGTAGGTGATGCCCTGGTAAGCAAAAGCCACTATTCCCAGTAAGATCAAAGCGATCCCGACAAGTGTTATAGGATTGATACGCATCGTATTTATTCCTTCGTTTTTAAGTTGATATGACTAATCCACTTGATACCGCTGAATGTGGTTTCGATACCGAGCGCCACCAGAGCGCTAATCAGCTCCTTATTCTTCTAGCAAGCCTGCTGTCGATACTTTAGCCACCTAAATTTTCTCGCTTGTCTTCCCGATAGGCCTGCTTTTCGGCCTCCGTAGAGTGAACGACCGAATCGGCGCCATTGCAAGCTAGGAGATTCTTTCCCTTTTGCACGATCACGTCGGCAGTCTCGCGCAGCTTGCCCGCCTGCTGATTCAGGTAGTCCAGGCTTTTACCGCTGTGTTCACGGAGTGCCTCGCGGGTCTCTTTACGGGCGAGAATCGCGGCCATTAGCCCGCCGATTGCCGCTAGCCCCAGACCGATAAATAAGTATGAATATTTCGATTCGCCGTTCGTTGTCATAAATTTCTCCTTTTATCGAATGCTCTCGCGTTGGAACAATCAGCCTCTAACGCTTGATGACTTGCAGGTTATTGACGACCTGTTTGACGCCTTTGACCTGAGAGGCAACCGATCCAGCGCGCGACTTCTGATCGGCAGTCTCGACTTCGCCGGTAAGGTAAACAATGCCGTTGTTAGTCTCGACGCCCACACGCGTCAGGGTGATCAGCTTGTCTGATGCAAGGCTGGTCTTGACGGATGTTGTAAGAACTCCATCATCTAGGTTCTGTCCCGCGGTCTCGCCCGTCATCGCTTGGCAGCCATTTAAAAAGAACAAAACTGCCAGTGTAACCGTCAACATTTTCAATGCCCGTATCATAATGACCTCCATTGCTCGATTTTGAAATTTAGTTGTTTCTATCCTGTTTCTTTTCACTCATCGTGCTCATTAAAAACTGTGAAAAACTGGAGACGGTGCTATTCACGCCGATTTTCTCAAAGCAGCGATTCTTTCCGCTGTCGCCGGGTGCGTGGACAAAAAGCCACCACCACTATCGCCTCCTGAACTCCGCACCAGCCACGTCAGCGTGTCGATCATTACCTCTTTGGAATATCCAGCCCGGCGCAAAATCTCGACACCGTGACGGTCCGCTTCGAGCTCCTCTGAGCGGCTGTAGCTATTTGCAATCAGCGCGCCCGCGATCGGGGTGACTGCGCTGCTGCCCGGAAAAAGCTGTTCGAGCAGAATTACGCCGATGTTGAGCCCTGTACCCAAAGTCTGTGCCCTGGCTACATGGCCAAGATCATCATGAGCAATCTCGTGTGCCAGCACCCCTCTTAAGTGCTCATCGCTGGCTTTTTGCAGAAGACCCGTCGTCACTTGAAACTCGCCGCCTCCGGCATTGGCGGCGTTGATGTTTGGATCGTCAATCACGCGGACTCGTATCTCGTTTAAACGGCGTGGATTATTCGTCGCTCGAAGCAGCGGCATCATGACCCGCTGTACTCGCTCCGTCTGCCTCGCATCCAACGGACGGCTGGTCGAAGAACGCGGTGTTTGTTGTGGGGCGGGACTGCGCGTTGAAGCGGTCTCCAGCGCGCAGCCGGTTGGCAGTGCGACGAGCATCAAAATGACTATAGTCCGAAGGAATCTCATCGTTTCTCCGTTATCGGCTCAAGCAGCGCCAATGGTAAATCCTTTATCGGTTGTCGCGCAGGAAAGTAGCCAACTCAAATCGTTGTCGATCAAGAAATCGCCCTTCGACTCGGACGTAATCGCCATCCCGAAGCGCCCGGAAACGATCCACATCTGATCTCTCAGCGTTGGACGGAAGAGAAACGATGACCCGCTCTCTGGACTGATCGCGTAACTCGAAGGATCTGCGCTGGAAGTCCAGCTGCTCCACCCGCCCATCGACCGTCTGGATCCCGGTTCCGGGTCTGAAAATTTCGCTCCGACTCTGATCCCTATCCCTTTTACTTTCGTGGATGCGCACGAGATCGGTATAGGATTTGCCCCGAGAGTCCTGCTTCAGTTGCATGGAGACCTTATCGCCGCTCTCCAATTGGGCGAGCGGGTATTCTCGGCCGAGATATAGCACACGAGCGTCAGCGCTATAACCGACCACCCGGGTGCGGCTGTCGTCCGGTCGCAAATGAATCTCCCGAGACGAAGTATCTACTCGGTCAATCTCTGCGAAGAGCTCATCTTGATCCAATTGAAGCGTAGGTCGGCCCACTAGCGCGATGTTTTCCATGCAGCCCGTGCTTACCGTCAAAGCCAAGGCCAAAGTTAAACCCACTGCCGCACGATTGAACAAGTTCATCATAACCTCAGTAAAGAATGGAGCCTTTCTCTATTTGTGACTTGCGACTTTGGTATTCTGCACGGGATATTCTCTCGGCTTTGTAATCATTTTCCAGCTTGCTCATCTGGCTATGAGCATTGATTTCGTAGCCTGCTCCGGTCGCTAGGCCGCCTACCGCTGCTCCGCCTAGGAACGCGCAACCGCTTTG
>JAERMN010000477.1 GCA_016844625.1 Deltaproteobacteria bacterium | reverse complement strand
CTCGAAGACGGCGAGATCGGCGAGGTGGCGGTCGATTCGTATCGTTTGCTCGACGGCAAAGGTAAGACGATTCGCCGGCCGGTTAAAGAAATCACCTGGGACGCGGTGGCGGCGCAGAAGGGCGGCTATCCGCACTTTATGCTCAAAGAGATCCACGACCAGCCGCGCGCCTTGGCCGATACGTTCCGCGGCCGCATCGCACTCAAAGACGGGCAAGTGTCGCTGGAAGATATCAAGCTCAAAGCCAGCGCGGTGAAGCAGATCAAGCGCATTCATTTAGTCGCTTGCGGCACGGCGTGGCATGCCTGTTTGGTCGGTAAGTTCTTGTTTGAAGAGATCGCCGGTATTGCCGCCGAAGTCGACTACGGTTCCGAGTTTCGTTACCGCTCGCCGCTGATGGATCCAAAATCGATTCTCCTGATGGTCAGTCAGTCCGGCGAGACCGCCGATACGCTGGCGGCCATTGATATTGCGAAGGCAAAGAAAGCGAAGATCTTTTCGATCTGCAACGTGATCGATTCGTCGATCCCGCGTAAATCCCATGGCGTGCTCTACACCCACGCCGGTCCGGAGATCAGCGTTGCCAGCACCAAGGCTTTTACGACTCAGTTGACGGCGCTTTATTTGTTGGCCGTCGCGCTGGGACGGTTGAATGGCAAGCTCAATGCCGCCGAGGCGCGCAAACTGTTGCGCGACTTGATGCACCTGCCGAGTTGGATTGAAAAAGCGCTGGAGATAGAAGGCCAAGTCAAAGAGCTCGCCCGTGAGCTTATGCATAGCCGCGATTTTCTTTACCTCGGCCGCGGCATCAACTATCCGATCGCGCTCGAAGGCGCGCTCAAGCTCAAAGAAATTTCTTACATCCACGCGGAAGGCTATCCGGCCGGCGAAATGAAGCATGGACCGATCGCCTTGATCGATGAGGCCCTGCCTGTAGTCGTGCTGGCGCCGCACGATCGATATTTTCAAAAGACCATGGGCAACTTGAAAGAAGTCGAAGCGCGCGGCGGCAAAGTCATCGCGCTCACCGATGACGCCAAGGCCGCAAGCGAGCTCAACGCGCATCGAGTCTTGACGCTGCCAAAGGCTTCGCACTATCTTACGCCCATCGTGATGACGATACCGCTCCAGCTGCTAGCTTACTATATCGCGGTGCACCGCGGCACCGACGTCGATCAGCCACGCAACCTTGCCAAGAGCGTCACGGTCGAGTGATGGTCCTGCGCGAACGAGCGGCAGCCCAACTCAAGCGCACGCTCATTTCCCTGCGCCATCGTAATTTCCGCCTGCTCTTCTGGGGCACCAGTCTTTCCCACGTCGGCGATTTCGTCCAAGCCATGGCGCAAAGCTGGTTGGTTTGGACCATGACCCAGTCGCCTTTTCTGCTCGGCGTGATCGGCTTTTGCCAAGCGCTGCCGCGATTGCTTTTGGGCGCGGTGGGCGGCGCCATCGTCGACCGCTTGGAGCGGCGCCGCTTGCTGGTGGCGACGCAGGTTTTGGCCATGATTCAAGCCTTCTGTTTTTGGGCGCTGGTGTACTTCGACTCGATTCAATTCTGGCATGTGACGGTGTTGGTGTTGTTTTTGGGAACGGTGAACACGCTCAATCAGACAGCGCGCCATTCGTTGATCAACAACTTGGTCCCGCGCGAAGACTTGATGAACGCCATCGCGCTCAACTCATCGTTGGCGAACTTCGCCAAGATCGTCGGTCCGTCGCTCGGCGGCGTGCTGATCAGTGTCATCGGCATCGCCGGTTGCCTGTTCGTCAACGCGGTAAGTTTCGTCGCGATTATCGCGACGCTCTTGGTCATGGAGTTTCCGGCGATCAAAGGCCGAGTAAACGTCGAAGCGCCTTTTTGGCAGGAAGTCAGCGAAGGCTATCAGTTTCTCCGCTCCGAGCCCCGCTTGTGCGCGATCATCTTGCTGACTTACGGCGTGGCACTGGTGGGCACGCCTTACACGCGCTTTTTGCCGGTCATCGCCACCGACGTTTTGCATGCCGGGCCGACGACTTTCGGTTTGCTCTTAGCTTCTCCCGGGATTGGCGCGGTGCTCTCCGGTTTGGGCATCGCATCGCTGGGAAGACTGAGGCGCCGCACTCACTTCGTCGCCATGAGCGTCTATGCGTTCTCCTTCGCTCTGATCATGTTTTCCTTCTCGCGATCGCTGCCATTGTCGATGTTTTTTTTGGTTCTCGTCGGTGCCAGCAATATTGCCTTTCGCGCCGTGGCGAACTCAATGGTCCAGATGGAGACGCCGCCGGAACTGCTCGGACGCATGCTGAGCCTGTTCTTTATGGACAAAGGGTTGTGGTCGTTCGGCACGCTGTTTATCGGCGCCATCGCCCATGGGATCGGCACGCCGCGCGCGATCACGATCTCGGCTGTCGCCTGCGCCTTGGCGGCGTCCTTGATGCTCTACCAGCAACGTCAAGCCAGGGAAGCGCGGCCGCCGGAAGATCTAAAGCCGCGCGTCACGCAGTAAACGGGCGGCGTCCTCGGGCAGGACTGAATCTCTAAGGGTCTCATTCCCCGCAGCTTGATGCGGGGTAGTTCATTTGATATGCGCTGCGCGCGCTGGGGCGATGATGACCCGGCAGCCGGTGATCGGATCTTTTCTAAACTCGCTCACAGAGATGGAGTCGTATTTGGCCGCGCGCTGAAGCCCTTGGCATAAAAATAAAACTCCGAGGAACCTTGGCGCGTCGCCTCGGGCTTGGTGCGTTGGACGGTGGCGAAATACTGCTTCAACTCAGCGGTGAAGATTTGTAGATCGTTGCTGACAAAACTTTTAACTAACAGGGCGCCGCCGGGGCGCAGCAATTCGATCGCGACGGCGAGCGCGGTGCGGCCGAGCTCCAGACAGCGCGCCATGTCGGCGTCGCGGATGCCGCTCAGCTTGGGCGCCAGGTCGGAAAGTACGCAGTGCGCGGCGCCGCCAAGGAGTTGCGTGATTTGCTGTTGAATTTCCTCAGCCGTGATGTCGCCGCTCAGCAAAATGACATTGCGCTCGGGTAGGGGCTGAATCGATTGGAGATCGACACCGATCACTCTGCCATTCTGGCCGACGATCTTGGCCGCGATTTGCAGCCAACCGCCCGGCGCGGCGCCCAGGTCGATGACCTTATCGCCCGGTTTCATGATGCGATAACGCTGTTGCAGTTCGAGCAGCTTATAAGCGGCGCGCGAACGGTAGCCTTCCTGTTTGGCTTTCTTGAAGTAGGTGTCTTGGGGCTTGTAGGTCATGGGCTCTTTTTACAATTCATTGTGCTGGGGAAAAAGGCTATTCTGGGTTTAGTGTGGAGGAGTATTTGCCACAAAGGACACGAAGAGCACGAAGTTTAAAACTGATATATCCGAAACTTCGTGTCCTTCGTACGATCTTCGTGGTGAATCAAAACTTTGGGACCTTGCCAGGTTATCTACACGGAATCCTGAAGTCCCAAAAAAAGGCCCGGCCTGAAGCACAGGCCGGGCCTTTGAGAAAACTTCGAAATGCGCTAACGCGCGGCTTTGACTTGGA
>JAERMN010000476.1 GCA_016844625.1 Deltaproteobacteria bacterium | reverse complement strand
GTCAACGATCGCGACTTGAGCGATTTTATCTTCGCCACGCTGCCGGCCATCGGACTCTTTAAATAAGACCATGGAATTCTTGCATCCCGCCGCCTTGTTCGGCCTCTTGGCGTTGCCGCTGTTGCTGCTGCCTTACTTAATCCGGCGCAAACCGCGCCGCCTGGTGTTTTCCAGCCTACTTTTATTCATGGACGCCGGCGAACAGGCGAGCCGCCGTCCATGGGGTCGCATCCAGGTACCATGGATTTTCTTTTTGCAGTTGTTGTTGCTGACTTTGCTGATCTTGGCGCTCAGCGAACCGGTATTTTCCGTGCGCCCGACCCATATCGCCATCGTCTTGGATAATTCGGCGAGTATGCAAGCTCTGGAAGGCGGTAAAACGCGCTTCGCTTTGGCAAAGGAAAAAGCCAACGGTCTAATCGGCGCAGTCGGCGTCGCGGGCAAGGTCGATCTCTACGTCACCACGCCTCGATTGGAAAAAGTTCGCGCCAAGTCATTGACACCAGCCGAGGCCAATGGCGCGATCGCTAGCACGGAGCCCTTCGACCTCGCTGACCCACCGGCGGATTACGACAATCTGCTCAACTTGCTAGCGCGCGAGCATAAGTACGAGCGAGTTTATTTAATCACCGATCATCCGGCGCGCGGCCAAACCGCGGCGATCCGTGTCGTTCAAGTTGGCCAAGCCCAAGCCAATTTCGCCATCACGCAGTTCGACATCCAACGCTCGTCGTTGAGCAACGCGCGCTCGGAAGCGGTTATCGAAGTCACAAGTTTCTCTGAACGGGATGAAAAGATCAAAGTTCGCTTGAAGAGCGGTACGAATGAACTGGCTAGCCGCGATCTCGTCGTCAGCGCGGGCAAGAGCGCTAGTGTGAACATTGGAGGATTTGCCGACCAACCATTCTACGAAGCCGAGATCGACATTCGCGATGGTTTGCCGCTCGATAACCGGCGCTACGCGATCGCCCCCGCCTCGCGCAGCCTGCGTGTGCTGGCGATTTCACCGCGGCCGCGAGAGTTGGAAAGCCTGAAGGCAATCGCCGGCATCCAGATCGAGATTGTTTCCCCCAACGATTATGAAAAATCGCCGCGTACCGATTTTGGTTTGGAGATTTTCCACTTCGCCGCGCCGGCCGGGTTGCCGCAAAACAGCGCGCTGTTTATCTTGCCGCCGGAAAGCAGCTCGCTGGTCGATCTTGGTGCCCCGTTTAACGATGTCAACATAACTAACTGGCGCGATCCCCATACGTTAACCCGTTATGTGAACTTCAATCTATTTCGGCCAAGCTATGCCCGCCCGCTCAAACCGCAAAGTGTGGGCGAGATCGTCGTCGAAAGCAGCAAGGGGCCGCTCGCGTTCAGCGTCGAGCGCCAGGGACTGCGTTATCTCACTCTCGGTTTCGATCCGTTTCCCTATTTGGGCCGGGACAATTTGCCGATGTCGATCTTCACCCTCAATCTGCTCGACTGGTTCTTCGAAAGCCAAGGTGAAAAAGGCCGCGCCACGGGTACGCCGATCCCTCTAGGCAAGGCTCGCGAAGGCGACCGCATTGTCACGCCGGCAGATAAAAACATTGCCGCGGCACCAGGGGCGAACTATTTCGGCGGCGCGTTCTACCAGGGCATTTATCAATTGCGGCGTAATGGTGAGATCGAACGCTTCGCTCGTAATCTACAAGATAGCAACGAATCCGACTTACGCGCACCGGCACCCATCGAGCTGCGCAGCGGCGCGGCAACCAGCAGCGAGACATCGGTGCTGTTTTCTTTTTGGCCCTACCTTTTGATCGCTTCGTTACTCTTGCTCATGCTCGAATGGTTTCTTAACCCGCGCCTGGCGTCGCTCAAATTTTGGCGATTGGCGAAACCCGTGCCGCAACGACCATGAAAGCTATTTTTTCGAATATTGAATTCGCCCGGCCCTATCTTCTCTGGCTCTTTTTGTTGCTGCCGGTGCTCTGGGCGCGCTTCGGCGATCGCCGCCTCTGGGTGATCGTCTTGCGCTCGCTGGTGCTGTCTTTGTTAATTCTCACTCTCGCCGACCCGCAAAAAACATCAGAACAGTCGCGCCGGGAAGAGCGCGTCTTTGCCTATGACGTGTCGCAGAGCGTCCCCGCCGGTTTGCGTCAGTGGATGGAGAAGACAACCAAAGTACTCGCGCCAAGGGACAACGACCGAATCTTTGCCTTCGGCACGGCGGCCAAGGAAAGCAACAGTCCAAGCCAAGCGCTGACCGGAGATACCAGCGCCGCTCAACCGGATAAGACCAATCTGGAAAATCTCTTGAGCGCCGTATTAGCCCTACCGCCGGCGCCGCGCAGCTTATTCCTCTTTTCTGATGGTTGGGAAACCGACGGTAACGTTGAGCGTTTACTACCCGCCGCGGCAGCGGCCGGGCTCAAAATTTATCCCATGCTACCCGCCGAGCGGCCGGCGCTCGCCAACGTCGCCGTAACCAGGCTCATTACACCGAGCCAAGGAAATAGCGGCGAATCGCTCAATCTCAAAGTCGTGCTCGACAATCAGAACGACCGCGCCGTTGAAGGCACATTGACGCTGACGCGCAACGGCCAGCCGTTCAGAACTGAGCCAGTAAAACTAAGGCCAGGCAGCCAGACCTTTAGCTATCAAGCCAATTTGACCGAAGGCGTGCTCACCGCCTTTCAAGCGAGCTTCGCCGCCCGTGACAAAAATCTCGACGGCTTTAGCGCAGACAATCATGCGCTAGCCTGGGTGAGCGTGCGTTCCAAGGCCAAAGTCCTGATCGTCAACGGCCAAGGCGGCGCGGGCCGTTACTTAGACGAAATCGTCAAACGCCAGGGGTTTGAAGTAACTTCGCGTAACGCCGAGAACGCGCCGCCGCCGGCGGGTCATAAAGTTGTCATTTTCAACAATGCCGAGCGCGATAGATTTCCCGCTGGCTATTTGGCCAGCGTCGAACGCCATATTTCCGAGGGCAACGGCTTTATCATGCTCGGCGCCGATGCCAGTTTCGCCCCGGCGAGCTATCGACAGACGCCGATCGAAAGAATCTTGCCCGTCGAGCCCAAAGAGCCGCCCAAGCGCGAAGAAAAAAACCGCGCCGTGGTTTTGGTCATCGACAAGTCGGGCAGCATGCGCGACGACAACCGTATCGTCTACGCCAAGGAAGCAGCCAAGGCCGTCGCACGCCAACTGAAAGACATCGACCTTCTAGGCGTCGTCGGTTTCGATGACACCCCGTTTGTCGTTGTCTATCTCGAAACCATGGCCCGGCTCCGCGGCGTGGTCGAAAACCAGATCGACCGCCTTAAACCCGGTGGCCAGACCTATTTTCTACCAGCGCTAAACGAGGCTCGGCGCCAATTGGAGCGGGTTAACGCATCGCGCAAGCATATTATCTTGATCAGCGATGGCGTCACCCGTGGCAGTCAAGGTGAGCTCGTGGATCTGGTTGGCGTGATGAAGAACGATCTCAAGATTACCGTTTCCGCAGTCGCCATCAGCAACGACGCCGACGTGAGAATCATGAAACGGATCGCCCAGTACGG
>JAERMN010000475.1 GCA_016844625.1 Deltaproteobacteria bacterium | reverse complement strand
GCTCTTGAAGTCCCAGATATCGACCGATATGATCCCGCCGAAGGAGAATTCTTCGATGGCCGGACGGACTCTTTACGATAAGATTTGGCAGTCGCACAGCGTTGGGGTTTTGCCGACGGGGCAAACCCAGCTTTTTATCGGGCTTCATCTCATCCATGAGATCACCACGGCGCCGGCGTTCGATATGCTGCGGGAGACGGGCATGGACGTGGCGTTTCGCGAGCGCACCTTCGCTACCGTCGACCACATTGTTCCCACCGACATGCGCCAGCGGCCATTTCTCGACCGGGAAGCGGAAGAACTTATTCAAGCTTTGGAAAGAAACGTTAAACAATTCGGCGTCGAGTTTTTCGGCCTGGACAGCATGAACCAAGGCATCGTTCATGTTATCGGCCCGCAGCTGGGTCTCACGCAGCCCGGTATGACGCTGGCCTGCGGCGACAGTCATACGAGCACGCACGGTGCGTTCGGCGCTCTGGCGTTCGGCATCGGCACCAGCCAGGTGCGTGACGTTTTGGCGACGCAGACTCTGGCGATGGACAAATTGAAAGTGCGCCGGATCAACATCAACGGCGCACTCGGTATCGGCGTTTACGCCAAGGACGTGATCCTGCATATCATTCGTAATCTCGGCGTCGGTGGCGGCAAGGGGTTTGCCTACGAATACGGCGGCGCGGTGATCGACCGGATGAACATGGAAGAGCGCATGACGGTGTGCAATATGAGCATCGAAGGCGGCGCCTTGGTGGGCTACGTCAATCCTGATCAGACGACTTTCGATTACATCGAAGGCCGGCCCCACGCTCCCAAGGGCGATGCGTTCGACAAGGCGGTCAAATACTGGCAGTCAGTCGCAAGCGATGCCGATGCGGTGTTTGACGATGTCGTCAATTACCACGGCAAGGATATCGAACCGACGGTGACCTGGGGTATTAATCCCGGCCAATCGGTTGGTGTGTCAGAAAATTTGCCCATGGCGGAACAATCCGCCGACCCCGAGAGCGTGAAGAAAGCCTATGAACATATGGGCTGGAGGCCAGGCGCGCCAATCATCGGCACACCAGTTAACGTTGCGTTCATCGGCTCGTGCACTAACGGCCGGCTCGCCGATTTCCGCGCGGCGGCGAAAATTGCCAAAGGCAGAAAAGTAAATCCCAACGTCCGCGCGCTGGTGGTTCCAGGCTCGGCGGAAGTGAAAAAACTTGCCGAGCAGGAAGGCTTGGACAAGATCTTCGAAGCAGCGGGATTCCAGTGGCGCGAAGCCGGCTGTTCGATGTGCCTGGCGATGAATCCCGATAAACTCAACGGGCGAGAAATATCCGCGTCGTCGTCGAATCGCAATTTCATCGGCCGGCAGGGGAGCCCGCAGGGGCGGACATTGCTGATGAGCCCGGCGATGGTGGTGGCGGCGGCGCTCAACGGCAAAGTCGTCGACGTGCGCCAGTATGAATGAGATTGTGGGTTTCGCGAGAACGAGGTTCAAACCGTTCAAAAAGTTCAAGCCGTTCAAATCGTCCCGGATCTTAAACGGCTTGAACGGAGCGCAGCGGTTAAACGACTTGAACTGATTTGAACTGATTTGAACTGACTGAGGAAGTATGAGCGAGATTATCAAAATCGTTAAAATCAGCGGCACCGCTGTGCCCATGCGCGGCAACGAGATCGATACCGACCGGATCATTCCCGCGCGTTACTTGAAAGAAGTTACTTTTGCGCGCATGGGCGATTATCCGTTCTTCGACGAACGCTATAGCAGCGACGGTAAGAAGAAAGATCACCCGTTCAATGATCCCGAGTATGGCGGCGCGTCGGTTTTATTCGTCAATAAAAACTTCGGCTGCGGTTCATCCCGCGAACACGCGCCCCAGGCACTCAACCGCTTCGGCATCAAAGTCATCGTCGGCGAGTCCTTCGCAGCGATCTTTGCCGGTAATTGCACCATGATGGGCTTGCCGACGGTGACGGTGAGCGAGAAAGAAATTCAGCAACTGATGAAGAGCGTCGAGGAAAATCCCAAGACGGAATATGCCATCGATCTCGACAGCAAGACGCTTACGTACGGCAACGTTAAAATGGCCATCGATCTGCCGGAAACTTACCGCACCGCGCTTACCGCTGGGTCGTGGGATTCGACGGCGCTGTTGCGCGCCAACCTCGACCAGGTGAAGAAGACCGCGGCCAAACTGCCTTACATCAGTAATTTTGCCGGATAGGTTCGACTTGATTTGTAGTTGACCACGTCGATTTCAGCGTGGAAGCACTAAATGGGGTTTCCAAAGGGGGCGAGCATCCCCTTTGCGATATTTTAACAGGCGCCGGGGTCAATACCCCGGCCGCAAAGTGGCTTTGTTTAATGCATCGCGCGGTGCAGCGTTCTCAGGTTAATCGATGTCTGAACGAATCGTTTCCATGCACGCCGCCCATCGGAGCGGCAAAGAAGTCGTCGATGGTTTTCTTTCTCGTCCCAGCGGCGGCGAGCGGCCGGCTATTGTCTTAGTGCATGGTTACCGCGGTCTCGACGACGGCCAAAGGGCAGTGACGCGCCGATTCGCTCAGGAAGGATTTGTTTGTCTGTCACCTGATCTTTTTCACGGCAAGATCTATCACACGCTGGAAGACTGCGCGCTTAAGAAGACTTCCCTCGATATCCCGCGCGCCGTCAACAACATCGTCGATAGCGTGCCTTATCTCAGAAGATTACCTTGGGTCGGCAAGAAAAAAGTCGCTGTCTTGGGTTTTTGCATGGGCGGCGGGTTGGCGCTCTATGCCCTGGCTCAATCCAAGGCGTTCGACGCCGGCGTGATCTATTACCAAAGCATGTTTCCCGACCCGGAGGACTTAAAGAGCATCAGCGCGCCGATGCTCTGTCACTATGGCACTGACGATGCTGGTACGACCAAGACCGAGATCGAGATGTTTCGCGACAGTCTCGACCGGCACAAAAAGAAATACGAAATTGAGATGTACCAGGGTGCCGGTCACGCCTTTCTCAATAATCCGTCGAGTAAGAGTGCCGCCAACGTCGAAGCCGCCGCCAAGTCCGTAGCGCGGACGGCCAAGTGGCTTAGAAAAGTGTTGGCGTAACAAAAAATTCAAAGGGAGGGTGCCAATGGCCGATAAGTGGGACGAGCGAAAAAAGGCGCAAGAAGAGGAATACTTCGTCAAGAAAGAGCGTGAGCAGTTGGCCAAGCTCAGAGCGAAACAGGAGGCTGAAGCCAAAGAAGCCGCGCAGAAAGCTGCTTACATGAAGTGTCCGAAGTGCGGCGAGTCGCTCAAGGCGCGCAGCTTTCAGAAAATCGAGATTGACCAAGAAGAAATTTAACCACAAAGGGCACATAGGGCACAAAGTAGGGGCGCGATTCATCGCGCCCTCGGACTTAAGACGGGGATGATTTAACCGCAAAGAGCTTAGCGCAGCAGAGCCGCAACCAAAGTGACAGAAACAGAGCCATGATGTAAGAGGCAGTCATGGCAACAAACACGGAAAATCAGTCGAAGCACGAGGTCGGGCAGGCGTTCGTAGAACAACACCGGAGCGAAGTGATGGGAGTCCTGCACGGGTGGGATCGGCTGCGGCTGCAAGGGACGCTGCGGTGTTTGTACTACCCAGTGGTGATGGAACAGTACCTGAGAAAAGCCGGGGTGCTGTGG
>JAERMN010000474.1 GCA_016844625.1 Deltaproteobacteria bacterium | reverse complement strand
TTTTCCCTTGCGCTTTAATCCCCTAATTCGCTAACTTCTCCACTTCAGCGAATAAACTCATGGAGGTGACCCATGTTCGAAATCAGCGGCAGAAAAATCGCCAATACTTTAGCGGAACTGGTCGATCCCGCGCGCGCGGCCTTGCTCCTGTGGGACATGGAGTACGGCATCGCGCCTCATGCTTTTAACTACCAAGATGTTTTGCCTAATTTGCAAAGCCTGTCAGCCGCGGCGCGCCGCGCCGGCGTGCCGGTTTTCTATTCGGTACAGCAGGGTTTCGATCTCGCCAAAGAAGAAGCCGGCGTGTGGGTGCGCATTCGCATGAAACGCGCCAAGGCGAGCGACCCGAGTCAGCTGCTCAATCAAAAAGAGAACCCCAAAGACAGCGAAATTGTCGAAGCGTTAACGCCCCAGCCCCAAGATAGCGTCTTTCACAAACGCCGGCCCGACGGCTTCGTCGGCACTGACTTCGATCTCATGCTGCGCAGCAAAGGCGTCAAGACGATCGTCATCGGCGGCGTCGCCACCGAGGGCGGCGTCGAAGGCACGGCGCGGAGCGCGCGCAACTTGGGCTACGATGTGGTCGTGCTCAAAGACGGCGTCGGCTCGCGCAATCGCGAGCTTCATGAAATGGCCTTGAAGCTCATGGAGCAAACCTTTTTCGACGTAGCTACCACAGCGGAGATCGCCGCGATCTGGGCAAAGTAGTGAGCACAAAGCGCAGAGTGACAAGCTGCTTGATCGCGATTTTGCTCGCAGCACTCACCGCCATGCTCCACGCCGCGGACGAGAAGACCATTGAGCTGGCGAAAAAAGAAGGCCGGGTCAGCTTCTACACTTCGATGGGCGCTGATGAAAGCAAAGTTGTCGCCGACGCCTTCCAAGCCAAGTATCCGGCGATCCGGGTGGAAATCACCC
Source organism: Deltaproteobacteria bacterium (assembly GCA_016844625.1). Taxonomy (GTDB): domain Bacteria; phylum Desulfobacterota; class Binatia; order UBA9968; family UBA9968; genus DP-20. The sequence continues at coordinate 5,323 of JAERMN010000474.1, read as the reverse complement.
GACTGGGCAGCGAAAAATTATTACAAAGAATCATCACCGAGAGCCGCGCCGGCAGCCATCTCTTCGACGCCGTCACCAACAGCGGCATGGAAATTCATTTGCTCGGCAAGATGAAGCTGCTCGCGCGCCATATCCCGCCGGAGTTTTCATCGTTCTTGCCGGACTCGCGCGACGCCACGTTCGGCTGGGCCGACATGTATTCGAATCTGCGCTTGGTAGCGTTCAATACCCGCATGGTACCGAAAGACAAAATTCCCCGGCGCTACGAAGACTTGACCGAGCCGATATGGAAAGGCCAGATCGGTTTTCCCGAGGGTCAGTTTTCCTGGTTCGCGACTATGCTGAAAGTGATGGGCGAAGAGCCCGGCAGAACATTTTTCCAGGGACTGGCGCGGCAGAATCTGCACTATCGCAATTCGCAAGTGTTGGTCACCCAGTTCGTCGCCGCCGGCGAGTTCAGTCTCGGCTTCGTCTACGACACCCAAGTCCTGCGCTTCAAGAAACGCGGCGCGCCACTCGACATCGCGCCGATGCCGTTCATCACCAAGAATATCCATCCCCTCGCCCTCGCCGCCCAAGCGCCGCGTCCTAACGCCGGCAAAGTTTTCATCGACTACGTCCTTTCCAAGGAAGGGCAAATGCTGATCAAAAACATGGGCCGGGTAATCTCGCGCAGCGACATGCCCCAGGAAGACTTCGCCCGCACGAAAATCATCCCCGAAGACCCAGCCATCGCGGATCGGATCACTGCGGTCATCGAGGAGTATAAGAGATATTTACATTAGCCAAATCGAGCTGCATAACAATTCTGACTTCTGACCTCTGACTTCTGATTTCTGTTGGAAAACCATAACCGCAGCGAGGAGGCTAACCCAATGATCGATCTCTACCACAACGACATGTCGGTATGCGCGCAGTAAGTGCGCTTCACTCTGGCCGAGAAAAAGCTCAAGTGGGAAAGCCATCACCTAAATTTGCGCGCCGGCGATCAGCAAAAACCACAATACTTAAAGCTCAACGACAAATTTTCGCGTTGCACAAGGGTTTCACGCTAAAACCAGCGTGGTCAACGACAACTCCAGAACTCCTCAGCGTGGAGTCGAGGGTTGTTTAGAATGGCCTCCTCAGGTTTAGTTCTCTGCCGCTCCCTACGTTGAGCTAATTTCTTTTCCGAAGTCCGTCATTGCCGCATGCTTTAAGCGGGAATCCAGGCGAGACAGAACCGATAGACCCCCGATAAAAACATTCGGGGTTGACGAGAATGGGATAGTTTTTCAACGGTGATCCCCCCCCCGCAGTTCACTGGAAGCGTAGTTCGTCTTCTCCAAATGAGCTCGGCGCTCCAATTTATACACGTGCGCTTCGCCAGAAACCCTTTGCTTGTAAAATTCCCGGCACCGGCATAAGAGTGAAATTAACAAACCTAAAATTTGAGACGCACCCATGCCCGTACTCCACAATTTTTCAAATCAGATTCGCGAACTACGCCGAACCGATTCCATTCTCTGGATGATCGCGTTAGGCCACACCTTTACGCACTGGTGTCCGGCCACCTTCTACCTGCTGCTGCCGTTCTTGGTGAAAGAAATGGGGCTAACCTACAGCCAAGCCGGCTTTCTCGTGACGATTCGCGCCGCGGCCAATCTGTTGATCAACATTCCAGCCGGCATGCTCGTTGATTTGATCGGCAAGAAGGCTTTGCTCATGGCGCTGGCGCTGGTCGCCACTGGAGTTCCCTATTTCCTGGTCGGCATCAGTCAGAACTATTTTTGGATCGCTTTATTCATGGCGTTTGTCGGCGTCGGTAACTATCTCTGGCACCCGGCGGCGATCTCGACGCTGTCGGAAAAATATCCGGACAAGCGCGGCTTCGCCATCGCGATCCATGCCATGGGGCCCAACGTTGGCGAAAGCATCGCGCCGCTTTTCGTCGGCGTCTTATTGCTCTATTTGTCCTGGAGAAATGTTCTTTTTCTAAATTTAATTCCCGGCATCGTGATCGCCTTCGTGTTGTGGAAGTTTCTCTTCGGCAAGCTCGAAACGCGCGCCGAATCAAAAAAAGGCCTGTCCGCCAAAGAGTATTTCGCCGGCATGAAAAAGTTGGCGCAGAACCCGAGTATTTTGCTACTCGTCTTGGTCGCCGGGATGCGGTCGATGACCCAGCAGGGACTGCACACATTTTTGCCGATCTATCTGACCAACGATCTCGGTCTGTCGAGCGCAGTGGCCGGGCTTTATCTATCCGTGGTTCAGACCGCCGGCATGATCGGCACGCCGATCGCCGGCAGCATCTCCGATCGCAGCGGCAGAAAACGCGTACTCAGCGCAGGGTTGCTTTCGACCAGCATTGTCCTAGTCATCCTTGCCTACTTTCGCTTGAACTGGTTATTTATCTCGGGCCTCGCGATCCTCGGTTTTTTTCTCTACGCTGTGCGACCCGTCATCTGGGCTTGGGTGCTCGATTTGAGCCCCAAGGAAGTTGGCGGCAGCACGGTGAGTTTCTTCTCCGAAGCTCAGTTTCACCATGGCTCTGCGGGCTCATCGCCGATCGCTGGGGCATCCTCACCGCATTCTACTTTCTGGCCGGCACGGTGTTCGTCGCTAATCTCGTCGTGCTCACGATCCGGGAAGATGCCAAGGCGTCGGCTGCACTGGTCGAAGAGCCCGCTTAAAGCCAATCGATCGTCTAAACTGAAAATCAAACGTCTTTCACGGCAGCAGGCGATTTCAACGGAGGGAATTACAAATGTATTGTCGCTTACCTTACCTGGCATTCTTGTTCGCGATCGTGTTTGTCTGCGCGTTTCTTTTCCCCACCTCTCCAGCATTGGCCCAGGCGCCATTCTACCAAGGGAAAACCATCACCGTCCTGCAAGGCCGTGAGCCCGGCGGCACCGGCGATCTGCGCGCGCGCGCGACGACGCAATTTCTGCAAAAATACATTCCGGGCAATCCGACCATCATTCACGAGTTCATGGGCGGGGGCGGCGGGCTCAGAGCGGCAAACCATATGTTTACCGTCGCGAAGCCCGACGGCCTCGCCATCGGCAGCGTGAGCTCGGGCATGCTCGGCAGCGCGATCCTCGGTGGCGCCGGCGTCAAGTATCAATTCGAAAAATTTCACTACCTAGGCGCGGCGGATGCCGGCGGGCATTATGTTTTCTATACGCGTAAGGAAGCCGGCACCAACAATTTAGAAAAATTGCGCGCTGCATCCGGCATCCGCATCGGCGCGCAATCGGTCGGCCACAGTAATTATAATTTGGCGCGGCTGGTCGCCTTTCTGTTGCCGTTGAAGGAGGCACGGTTTGTGACAGGCTATTCGAGTCCGGAGATTGACGCGGCGGTGCTGCGCGGAGAACTGGACGCCAGATTCAACCAGTCGCATACCATTCTACAGCGATATCCCGAATGGCTGGACAAAGGTCTCATGGACTTTCACGTCGTGTTGGAAATTCCCAGGGGCGATAAACACCCGCGCTTTACCAATCAGCCCGAGCTGGAAAGTTTCGCCAAAACGGAAAAAGAACGCCAGCTCGTGCAACTGCAGCGCGGCTTTCGCTTGTCCGGCTCGCCCTTTATACTGCCACCGGGCACCCCGCGTGAGCGCGTGACGATCCTCCAAGACGCCATGACCAAAGCGTTCAAAGACCCCGAGTTCTCTGGCGTGTTCAAGAAAATGGTCGGCGACGACGCCGAAATTGTCTTCCCAGCGGCGATGGACAAAGGCATTAAGGAATTGCCGCGCAACCCCGAAGTCGTCGAACTATTAACAAAAATCGCCGGGCCAAACCCGCTGCCGCCTCGATGATTTCGTCATGCCGGCCTTAACGTCGCAACGAAAAAAATAGCCGGCGCATTTTTTAAGGAGTGAGCAATGGCGCGATTTCCTCTATCCGTGATCTTGGTCGCGTGGACATCGCTTAGCGCAATTAATATTGCCGCGGAAACCGTTCATATCGGCATCGCCACACCCGGCCTGTATGAAATCCCCCACGGAAATCGCCCAGCGCAAAGGTTATTACCGCGAGGAAAATCTCGACGTGCGTAAAGTGGTGATCCGCACCAACCTGCACGTCGCCGCGCTCATCGCCGGCGAACTCGATTACTCCACCGTGAGCGGCATCATCGCCCGCGCGTCGATCCAAGGTCTGCCGGTGAAAGGTGTGATGGGCTGGTTCGACCGGCCGCTGCATATTTTGATCGCCAAGCCCGGCTTCAAGCGCCTCACCGACTTCAAAGGCAAGCGCGTCGGCGTCAGCACCATCGGCTCGGCGCCGCATATCATATTGCGCGAAGCACTGGCGCAAGCCGGCATGCATCCCGACCGCGACGTGACGACTCTCGCGCTAGGCGGCTCGGGCGAGCGCCTCGCCGCGCTCATCGCCGGCACCGTCGACGCCACGCCGCTCGATGTTGCCTACGTCGAGAAAGCGGAAAAACTCGGTCTGGTTCCAATCATTTATTTCGGCGACGTCGTGCACACGCGGCTTGGCGGCTTCGGCGTGTCGCTCGACAAAATTAGAAAGAATCCGACGCAGATCAGCCGCGTGATCCGGGCGACGTTGAAAGGCGTCCGGTTTATCCGAGACAACAAAGCGGAAACGCTGGCGCTCATGCGCGATTACTTAAGCGTCAGCGCCGACGGCGCGGCGAAGGTTTATGACTTCTCCATGCGCTCGCTCAACGTCGACGGCGGCGTGGCGAAAACCACCATGGACAGCGAAATCCGCCTCGCCAAAGAGCAGCTCAAACTCAGCGAAGAAATCCCCGAAGAAAAAATCATGGACTGGCGTTTTCTCAAGGAAGTGCTGGGACAGAAATAGTTGCGTCATTAGCTCCGCCAAAGACACAGTCTCTTTCACCACGAAGGCAACGAAGATTGGGAAATGACTCGCGCCAAGCATGTCCTGAGCCAAGTCGAAGGGACGCCAAGCGCGCCAAGTTCGGAAGGAAAAGTTAATCAGTCTTGCGAGCGTTCTTCCGTATCTATCTCCGACTTTTGCGGCCTTTGCGTCTTTGCGCGAGATATTCTGAGTTTCGGTTGCGGCTGCGCTGCGCTGGGTTCTTCGTGGTGACATCGATTGCATCGCAAAAATCACCAGACTATAAAGCGTCTATGTTTCTCCCTATGATGGCATTGGCGATCCTGCTTTGTCTAAACGCCAGCAGTGAAAAGGTCTCCGCCCTCGAACGCCACATCCACGCCGGCGCCGGCGGCTCGAGTCCGCAGGAACTGCCGCTGTTCGTCGCCAAAGACCTCGGCATCTTTGAAAAGTACGGTCTTGATGTCGATCTCGTCGTCATCAGCGGCGGCGCGCGC
>JAERMN010000473.1 GCA_016844625.1 Deltaproteobacteria bacterium | reverse complement strand
GTTTTTCGCCCGCGCGGAATCTTTGCAGCCCATGCAGATGGCGAATTTGCCGGAGGCCAGCCAGTCGGTCATCTGGCGAAAGTTTTTGGCGTAGGTGATATCCATGCCGCCGAAAAATTTCTTCATGAACTCGGGGCCAATCTCCGGGCTGTAGTAATAGAACTGCATCGTCGCGCCGAGGCCGGTGTCGCGCGGATCGAGAGAAACGATCTTGCCCTTCCACTTGGGATTGATCACGTCGGCGTAGGATTTGAACTCTTTGGGATTCACCAGGGTCGTGTTGTAAGCCAACTGCGCGTTGCTCGGCGAGCCGATGAAGGCAAAGATAAACTTCCCCTCCGGATCGGCGTAGCGATGTTCTTTGCCGTACCATTTGGAGAGATCGGTAACTTCGGGCAGAATCAGCAGCGGCTTGAACGGGTCGAGCGCTTTGCCTTTGTAGAGAGTGTTGTAAAGGCTGTTGGTGCCGCCGCTGTACACGTCGGCGATAAATTTCCCAGCGCGCCGCTCCGCCATGATGCGGGTGGTCAGCTCGTTGCCGCGTCCGGTGACGGAGACCACGTTGATGCCGGGAAACTCGCGTTTAAAATCCTGCAAGAGCCCCTCGTAGCGGTAGATATAAACGTTGACCTGTCCCTCTTTGCGCGCCGCCGCGAGCGTTTGTTCCCAATCTTTTTTCCAGTCGGCTTGCGCTGCCTCGACCGGCGCCGCCGCCGAGAAAAGCAAAATTGCGATCAACCAGCCGATGTGAAACATACCTTGCCTCGTCATCTCCGAAATTCTCCGTCCACTAGATCGTTCGTCGACCTCGTTCTGGGCCGAATCTTTCCCCAAGGCCAACTCGAAGTCAACCGGCAATTAGTTTAAACACGAATAGTCTTGAATGCGGCAATGAAAATACGGCGCCACCGAGCGGTCGCGGCTATTTCTTCGCCTCAACCGCCGCCATGATCTCCTTCAGAAGATCGAAGATCGGCTTTTGATCGGCGTACTCCGGTTTGACCACGTCGAAATATTTCGCATCCGCCACCATGCGATTGGCCGGCAGCAGGTCGTCTTTGGGGATATCGATGCGCCGCGAATTGGGCGAATCGTCAACGTCGCCCAACTTTTGCAGCGCGATCTGCCCGCGCCGCGATAGAAACCAGTTGATAAAAACCTTGGCCGCGTAGGGGTGCGGCGCCTGATTGGGCAAGCTCAGCGAACCGCCGCCGGACGAGAAACTCGATCCCTCTTTCCACCGCGTGGTGTCGAAGTCCTCAACGGGAAGTCCCTGGTTCTTGGCTTTCATCGAATCCTTGCAAGCAAAACAGATCGCGTAGCGCCCTTGCCCCAGCCAGTCGGTGATCTGGCGAAAATTTTTCGCGTACTGGATATCCATCGTCCTAAAAAATTTCTTGATGAATTCCGGCCCAAGTTCCGGGCTGTAGTAAAAAAATTGCATGGTGCCGCCCAAGCCCCCATCGCGCAGATCGAGGGAAACGATTTTCCCCTTCCACTTGGGCTGGATCAAATCCCAGTAGGATTTGAATTCCTTCGGGTTGACCAGTGTCGAGTTGTACGACAGCTGCGCATCGCTCGGACTGGCGAGATAGGCGAATACGTATTTGCCCTCGGCGTCGATGTAGCGATGCTCTTTGCCCCACCACTTCGACTCATCGACGACTTCGGGCAGGATCAACACCGGCTTGATCGGATCGAGCGCCTTGCCTTTGTAGAGAACGTTGTAGTTGCCGCCCGGCCCGCCGCTGTAAACGTCCGCGATGTACTTGCCGGCGCGCCGCTCCGACATGATCCTGGTCGTGAGTTCATTGCCTCGGCCAGCGACCGTTACGATGTTAATGCCAGGGAAGTCCCGTTTGAACTCTTGCAGCAATCCTTCGTAGCGATAGATATAGACGCTGACCTGTCCTTCCTTTTTCGCCGCGGCGACAGTCTGCTCCCAATCCTTTTTCCAATCAATTTGCGCCGCAAGTGCGCGCGCCGACACCGACAGGAACACAGAGGCTGCCAGAAGTGAAACGATAGCGATCTTTTGACGGCTACTCATGCGCGAGCTTTCCGCATTTCTATCGCACTTGAAATCAATCGCTGTGGGTCGACTCCGCACAGCTCGCCGCTTAAACTTAGTCGCCTATCCGAAGTCCGTCATTCCCGCATGCTTTTAGCGGGAATCTAGGCGAGTCCGGAACTGGACCCCCGACCCATTCGACGTGGCTCAGGGTCGTGGTGAGCACAGTCGAACCACGATAAAACATTCGGGGGTGACGCCATTAAGACAAACTTCATCGCCGTGTTCCGATACCTCGTAGCTTGCTGCAGGGTTGTTCATTGCCACCCAAAGCTGCCACCGGCAGATCGTGCTTCACATCACGGCGACGGCAGACCTCCGCCTTCGCCTATTTCTTCGCTTCGTTGGCCGTCATGATTTCCTTGATCAGATCAGCGACCGGCTTTACGTCGGCGTACTCCGGTTTGATCACATCGAAATACTTTCCATCAGGCGCCAAGCGATTGGCTGGCGGCACATCGTCCTTAGGAATATCAACGCGCCGCGAATTGGGCGGTTCGTCCACGTCGCCGAGCTTTTGCAACGCGATCTGGCCGCGCCGCGACAGAAACCAGTTGATAAATACCTTGGCCGCGTTGGGATGCGGCGCTTGATTCATATAGCTTAACGAGCCACCGCCGGCGGTAAAACTCGCGCCCTCTTTCCAACGGGTCGTCTCGAAATCCTCCACCGGCAGTCCCTGGTTCTTAGCTTTCATGGAATCCTTGCAGCCAAAACAGATCGCGTAACGGCCCTGGGCCAGCCAGTCGGTGATTTGCCGGAAATTCTTGGCGAACTGGGTCTCCATGGTGCCAAAAAATGTCTTGATAAATTGTGGGCCGAGATCCGGATTGTAGTAGAAAAACTGCATGGCGCCGCCCAATCCGCCCTCTCGCGGGTCGAGCGAGACGATCTTGCCTTTCCACTTAGGTTGCGTGATATCCCAATAGGATTTGATTTCTTTTGGATTAACCAGACCCGAGTTAAAAGCAAGCTGCGTATCACTGCCCTTGGCGAGGTAGGCAAAGACATATTTCCCCTCTGGGTCGGCGTAGCGGTGCTCCTTGCCATACCACTTCGACTCATCGACCACCTCGGGCAGGACGAGCAGCGGCTTGATCGGGTCGAGAGCCTTGCCTTTGTAGAGCACGCCAACGTTGCCGCCCGGTCCGCTGCTGTAAACATCGGCGATAAACTTACCGGCGCGCCGCTCCGCCATGACGCGATTGGTCAGATCGGTGCTCCTGCCCGTGACGGCAACGACGTTGATGCCAGGAAAGTCGCGCTTAAATTCTTGCAGCACGCTCTCGTACCGATAAACATAGACGGCAACCTGTCCTTCCTTCTTGGCGGCGCAGACACCTGTGCGGCGACCGACAAAACAATGAGACTGATTGGACCGATTCGTCTGATGCTTTGAAGGGTCATCGAGAACCTCTCGCTGGCACTTGTCCACTCCAGTTAAGCGTAAAGCTTGTCGATAAACCCCGAGTGATCGAGTGTCCTGAGATAGTGCAAATCCCACAGCGCCATCGGACTCTGCTCTTCGGTCTCTGGATTCTTCAAGCAACACAGCTTGTAGGCGTTGGCCACCGCCTCATGCTCAGGATATGGCTTGGGCAATAATTTGGCGACGGCGCGATACAGAACATTCTTGCATTCCGGCTCACGCTGGCGCAGGCCGTCGAGGATCGCTTCGGTCTCGCCGCGGCGCGTGCGCGC
>JAERMN010000075.1 GCA_016844625.1 Deltaproteobacteria bacterium | reverse complement strand
TGGCCGCGTTGGCTGACTACCGAAGTTATTCCGCCGACGGTTGGCGCCTGCGCGCGCTTCCTGATCGGTGGAATAGCGCACTGCAGAACCAAGTCTTGAACGTTGTGCGTGCACAAGCTGCCGCGCGCCATCCGCAAACGTTGCCGTTGTCGGGCCAGATCGATGGCGTCGCGAAACATTACTTTTTAAAAATTTTTCATCGGCGCGATGTGTCGGCGGCGGCCAAGGATCAGCTGCGCCACAGCCGGGCGCAATGTTTTTGGCGCCAGGGAATCGCCCTCGGCAACGCTGGATTCAGAGTTCCACTAACGATTGCCGTAGGCTGTGAGGGCGGCTGGCGCATCGCCAAGCGCGAGTTTGTTTTGACCGAGAAGGTCGGCGGCGCGCCGGCGCCAATATTTTTGCATTGCAACCAAAAAGCGCCAAACGTGTCGCCGGCGCGTAAGTGGGAAAGCCTCAAGCAATTGGCGCACCTGATTCGGCGCTTTCATCAGTTGGGATTTGTTCATGGCGATTTGGTGGCGTCGAATATTTTCGTCGAAGCCGAGGGTTCCGGTCGTTTGAATTTTTATTTCATGGATAACGATCGAACCCGGCGCTATCCGTCGTGGTTACGGCAATCGTTGTGGAAGCGCAATTTGATTCAGCTCAATCGCTTGCCGCTGCCGGATATTTTGCTCCAAGACAGGATGCGTTTTTTGCACGCCTATCTGGGCGAAGAGCGTCTGTCCCGGGGTAGCCGGCAGCTCGCTCGCTGGCTGGAAAAGAAAACCAGAATGCGGCGCCGGGACGTTGACGGCGTCGATTCGGACCTAAGCTTTCGTAAGCTCATGCGATGGGTTCCCGAAGTGGCCCGGTGATGTGAATTTCAAATTCACCGGCAACCCGTATTTGACTAACCATGCCTAATAATTCGATCTTCGACTCGGTATCTGCCGCTTGGTCGAGTGAAGACGCGCGCGATAAAAAAGTCTTGGACCTAAGCTGTGGCGGCGGTCATACCGCGGCGATGCTCGCCAAATTGGGTTATCAGGTGGTTGCCACCGATTACACGGTGCCGCCGGAAATGGCCGGCGCTCTGCGGGTTGCCGGAGTCGATCTGAATGCGCTGCTGCCGTTTCGCTCGGCGAGCTTCGATGCCGTCGATTTAGTCGAGGTGATCGAGCATATCGAAAACCAACCACAACTCATCCGTGAAATTGCCCGGGTGCTCAAACCCAATGGCGTCGTGCTGATCAGCACGCCGAATATTCTCAACATGATGTCCCGGGTGCGCTTTCTGTTTACCGGATTTCTCCGCGGCCGGGTGCGCCCGGCGCATTACACCAGCAAGCCAGGGCAGGCGCCGAATATTTATTTGCTGCATTTTTACGAGCTTTATTATTTGCTGTTTCACTATGGCTTTGAAGTCGTCGAGCTCAGGAAAACCAGAGTCAAATTCGCGGCGCGGCTTTTTATGTTGCTGTTTTGGCCGTTCATGTGGCCGTTTAGTCTGGTCGCGGTGATTGGGGCGGAGAAGGACCCGGTTCAGCGGCGCTACAATTGGCAGATTCTTTCTTATCTATTCAACCCCGCGTTACTGTTGTCGGATAACATCGTCGTTAAAGCTCGAAGACGTGAAAATCGCCCTGGCGCATAAACGACTCGATCTGAAGGGCGGAACGGAACGGGATCTTTACAAAACCGCCGAAGGGCTTCGCGATCTAGGTCATGAGGTCCATTTGTTTTGTAGCGAATACGGCGTGGCCGCGCCCACAGGTGTCACCGCGCACCGTGTTGGCGTCGTGCCGTTTGGGCGAACGCTGCGCATGTGGAGTTATGCATTCCAAGTGCCCTCGGTCATCAGGCAGATCGGCTGCGACGTGGTCGTGAGTTTTGGCCGAATGCTTGATCAGGATGTGCTCCGTTGCGGCGGCGGCACGCACCGCGGTTTTCTCAAGCGGCTGGGGCAGGAAGGCGGGTTAAGGCGCCGTTTGTGGCAAGGGATTAGCGTGTACCATCGTAGCCTCTTAGCGCTGGAACGGCGCCAGTTCGCTGCTGCACGAGCTAAAAAAATCGTCGCGGTTTCGGCCGAAGTGAAGCGCGATATCATGGCGAACTACGCCGTCGATGGCGCCGCTGTCGAGGTGCTTTATAACGGCGTCGACACTGTGCGTTTTCATCCGGGGAAGCGCGCCGAATCGCTCAAATCCGTGCGCGCGCGCTGGCAGATTCCACTAGACAAGCCGGTCGTTTTGTTTGTCGGCAGCGGTTTTCGCCGCAAGGGGTTGGACCGGCTTCTACCGCTGTGGAGTTCACCCAAACTAGCGGGCGTGTATTTGCTGGTGGTCGGGGACGACGCGAGAATGGGGCGATATCGATCTTCGGCTGATTCAATTGCTCCAGGGAAAATTATCTTTACCGGACGGCAAGAAGATATTGAAACTTATTATGGCGCGGCCGATATCGTCGCCCTGCCTTCGCTGCAAGAGGCTTTCGGCAACGTTGTCCTAGAAGCGCTCGGGTCAGGTTTGCCGGTTCTGGTGAGCGCTCAGGTCGGTGCCGCCGAAATTCTCAAAGGTCGATTGGCCTCTGGCATTGTCGACAGGCCGGACGATGCCGACGAACTAGCTCGGAAACTTCTAGATCTATTGAGCAAGTCGGGCGATGACGCGCTCAAGCAGGAAGCTAGAAACATTGGCGTACAGTATTCTTGGGACGAGCATTTTCGCCGACTCGATGCGCTTTTGCGTCGAGTTTGCCGCGCGCCGGGTAGCGCCAATGTTTCCTAATTTCATCTTGTACAAACTAGAAAACGCCGTCATCTGGATCGATCGGCGCTTTGCCGACAAACAATTCATCGAGCGTTTGGCCGATGCCGACAAGTTGTTTGCCGAGCCGCGGTCTGAGGTCATCAAGGATCAGAGGAAAATTAAGGTCGGTCGAATAAATCTCCAAGTCGCCGGCGCTTCTCACTCGCTTTATGTGAAACGATACAACGCGTTTTCGCTGCGCTACAAAATTATTTCGCCGCTCATGCGTTCGGGCGCGTTCCGCGCGCTTGCGGGTGCGGCGATATTAAACGCGGTGAAAATTCCCATCGCTACACCGATAGCCGCGGTGGAAAATCGCCAACGCGGCGCGTTGACCAAGAGTTTTTTTATTTCGGAGGAAATCGCCGGCGGCAAAACCGTCGACGCGTACTGGCGCGACGAACTGAAGAGTCTGCCGGGCAAAGAGGGATTTAGGTCGCGACGGCGCTTCCTGGCGGAGTTGGCGAGTTTATTCACTGCGCTGCACGGCCAGCAGGTCTACCACAATGATTTGAAGGACGCGAATATTTTGGCGGTCGCGGAGGATTCGAGCAAGTCGGTGCAGCTGTTTCTGCTGGATCTGGAAGGGGTGAGGCGCTCCACAATATTGAGTCCGGCCCGGCGAATGAAGAACTTGGTGCAGCTCAACCGTACCTTCGGAGGTTATTTGCGCCGGGTCGAGAAATTGTTTTTCGTCAAAACTTATCTGGGCGTCAATTTTGCCGAGCGGCAAGGCAAACGCGACTTGATCGAAAGTGTTCTTTCTGAATCGAAGCGCTTGGATGCCGTTAAGGCCCGTCAAATGCGTTCCTTTCGTTTGGGAATCAACGCCAGCCATGGGTAATCGCGCTCTTCCGCGGGATTTGGTAAGGCGCTGGTTCATGGGTTCGCTGTTCGTCGCAGCCGCGATAAGGAGTTATTTGCTGTGGCAATATTACTGTATCAGCTCGGACGGGGTCTTCTATCTGCGCGCGGCCGAGGAGTTTTTTGCCGGGGATATCAAAGCGGGTTTGGGGTCGGTTTATCCGCCGGGTTATCCGCTGCTGATCGCTGCGGCTTATCCATTGTTCGGCGACTGGGAATTGGCCGGCCAGGGGCTATCGTTGCTCTTTGGCGTAGCGCTGTTGTTTCCTCTCTATGGGTTGTTTCGCGAGGTTCTCGGCGACAAGATTGCCTTGCTTGGCTGTTATCTTGCTGGCGTGAGTCCATTTTTGGCGCTCTATTCGGTTCATGTGCGGAGTGAGAGCACCTACCTATTCTTATCGACATCGTCACTCTGTCTGTTCGCAAGCGCGCTGACGCGTAAATCTGTCGGACGCTTTTTCCTGGGCGGGATCGTCGCTGGCTTCGCCTACTTAGTGCGGCCGGAAGCGATCGGATTCATGGTGATCGTTCCCGCAGTATTGTTGTTTCATTGGTGGCGGCGCGAGAACCATTTCCCCTGGTTGATACAATCGGTCGCTGCCCTGGCGTTGGGTTTTTTGCTTTTCGCGCTTCCTTTCATCGTCTATCTAAGCATCGACACCGGTCAGTTTGGCGCGATTAGTCGGAAAGCTGGAGTGACCTGGGCATTGAACTTACAAAAATCCGGCATGCTGAATGACGACGTTGATTCGCAAGGTGTCGATGTTAACTCTTTTTCGTTCACCGATTATCTTCTCCAGCATCCTTTACTTTACGCCCAAAAAGTAGCCAGCGATGTTCCCGCGGCGATCGCTGCGTTCTTCGAAGCAGTGCACTATTCCTATATGCCGTTTCTTTTGCTTGGAGTCTTTGTGCTCGCCCGCCGAGACGACTGGCTCGGTCCGCAGTTATTTCTTATCGGTACTGTGCTGTTTTACGTTGTCGGATTCGCGCTGATATACGTCAAGCGGCGTTATTCTTTGCAAGCGGTGCCGATTTCTTTGGCATGGGTCGCGTTGGGTATCTGGTGGGCTTGGGACAAGGCGCAGTTGGCGTTGCCCGCCAGAAAGGCCCAGCTCGTCGCGCTTTCGGTTCTAGCCGTTTTTCTTGGCGCGACTCTGCCCAAGACTTTGCGCGCGGTGTCGCGCGAGAAAGCTTATGTGCGGGAAGCCGGTTGGTATCTCAAAGCGCGCAACAAAGATGGCAGCTTGAGAGTCGCCGCGCTCGACGACCGGGTAACGTTTTATGCCGGCGCGAAGATTGTCCCTTTAGATAAAATTGAAGCATCGCAGATCGCGGACTATTTCCGGCAGCAGAGGGTGGTTTATTTTGCCGCTGAGTCCAAGATTTTTGCGCAGATTTTACCCGAAGTGTCGCGCCAACCCGAAGCCTACGGTTTAGTCTTGGAGAAAAGTTTCATCGGCACGCGTAACGACCGCATGCTTTTGTTTAAGGTGACCTAGGCGCGCGCTCGCCGTGCCGAGTAAGAGAGCAAACCTTGCCTGCGTCGATTACCAAAATTAGCGTTCTTATCCCAACGCGGAATCGCGCGGCCAGCTTGCAAGCTTTGCTCGCGAGCTTAGAAGCGGCACAGTGCCCAGAGGGCGTGTCGGTTGAGATCGTCGCCATCAACAACGGGTCCGCAGACGCTACGGCGGCCATGCTGGCGCGCGAGAGCGCAGCCGAACGGCGTTACAGCTTGCGCGTTCTCGATCAACCGACGGCCGGCAAATCCAACGCGCTTAACTTGGCATTGGTAAATTGCGACGGCGATCTCCTGCTGATCGTCGATGACGACGTTTCAGTGGATTCGCTTTGCCTGGTCAAACATATCGAAGCCCATCGGCAAACTGAATTTGCCGCGGTGCAAGGAAAAATCTTGCCGGGGAGAGATCCTGAAGGCCGTAGCGCCGATCTAAGCCGGCTGCGTGAATACAACATTCCCTATATCGATTACGGCAATAAAATTCTCGCGATTCGCGGTCTCACCGGGACCAATATGTCGTTTCAGCGATGCGTCAAGGACGCGGTTGGACTATTCGATGTGCGTCTCGGACCGGGCGCGGCGGGGTTCAGCGAGGACACCGAGTTTTCTCGACGGATTCGCAGAGCGGGATTCAAAATCGGCTACACGCCAGACGCCATCGTCTATCACGAGCTCGATCCCAGCCGTTACGGCAGCGCTTATAATCGCCAGGTTGAGTACCGTAAGGGCGCCAGCCGGAGCATTTATCGGCAGGATTCGATCTTGTTTCGGGTCTTGCCTAATCTGTTCGCCAACTGTTTTCGCTACGGACTTTATAAAGCGTTGCGACTTACGCAAAAGGCTTACAAAACCGAAGGACGGATTCTCAAATGTTGGGGCTATCTGATGGGTAAGTTTCAGCAGCGCTTCAAGCTCGGCAAGATTGTCTGACGAAAGCGTAATTCCTTTGACCAATCCTCCCGCGGTTTCGGTTGTCATCGCTAGCTACAATCGCGCTAACTTTCTCGCCGAGACGATCGATAGCGTGCTCGGTCAAACATTTCAGGATTTTGAGCTGATCGTGGTCGACGACGGTTCCACCGACGAGACGGCCAAGTTGCTGGCGCCGTATGGTTCACGGGTTCGTTATTTTCGCCAAAGCAATCGCGGTCCTTCAGCGGCGCGTAACTTGGGCGTCCAGCTTGCTCTCGCGCCTTGGATCGCGATCCAGGATTCCGACGATTTATCGATGCCAAACCATCTGGAGATTTTGTACGGTTATGTGAGAAACCATCCGGACTGTGCTATGGTTTTCGCCAACGGTAGCTATTTGAGCGGCGTCGAGCACAATCGCGAAACGATTATTCCCCGAAAGAAGTCTTTGCGGCTTGCCGCGGATGGCATTCAACTTGCCGATCTGTTCGACAAAAGCATCGTGCGTTTACAAGCCGCGCTGATATCGAAACGCTGCTACGATGAGGTCGGCGGCCATGACCAGAGTTTGCGCATATCCATGGATCTGGATCTAACCTTTCGGTTGTTTGCTAAGTATCCAGTTGCCTATCTCGATGCGGTGGTTTTCTCTTACCGCAAGCACTTGGGCAATATCAGTGGCGATCAAGAACTGCGGCTTTTGGAAAATATTTTTGTGATCGAAAAGCTGCTCAAGGAAAATCCTCAGGCTAGAGAGGTGCTGGGCCGGCGGCGTGTGGAAGCACGGCTCGCCTACCGCTATTATCGACTGGCAAAGGGAAGATGGAAAAAGGGCGAGAAAGACAAGTGCCGTGAGGCTTTGAAAGAAGCCATTCGGCTCCGGCCGTTTTTTCCAAAGTATCGGGTCTATCAATTGAAGTGGGGGTAAGGAATTACGAGTGTGGCTAAGGCGCAAGAGAAATTATTTAGCGGTAAGCATGTCCTGGTGACCGGCGGCACCGGATCGTTTGGACACCAGATCGTCGACCGTCTGCGTGAGGAAGGTCCAGCCGAAATCAGAATATTTAGCCGGGACGAAGACAAGCAGGTGCGCATGAGCGAAGAATACGGCATGGGGCACCGATATCCGCGCAAGGATATGCTGGATTTCGTCATCGGTGACGTGCGCAATCCGGAGAGCGTGCGCGCCGCGGTGCGCGGTATCGACGTGGTCTTTCATGCCGCGGCGTTAAAGCAAGTTCCCTCTTGCGAATACCATGTCTGGGAAGCCGTGCAGACCAACGTGATCGGCGCGCAGAACGTGATTCAAGCGGCGCTGGAAGAGAATGTCGAAACGGTCGTCGCCGTGAGTACGGACAAGGCCGTCAAGCCGGTCAATGCCATGGGCATGACCAAGTCGATCCAAGAAAAATTATTCACCGCGGCCAATTTCCACAACAGCGGCAAGCGAACGGTGTTTACCTGTGTAAGGTACGGCAACGTCGTCGGCTCGCGTGGTTCGGTGATTCCGCTATTTAAGCGGCAAATCGAAAGCGGTGGACCGCTGACGATCACCGATACAAGAATGACGCGCTTCATGCTGACCCTAGCGCAAGCGATCGAGCTGGTGTTCCACGCCGCTGCCAAGGGGCAGGGCGGTGAAACCTTCGTGCTCAAAATTCCGGCTGCACTGGTGACCGACGTTGCCGATGTCATGATTGAGAAATTAGCTCCTTCGCGTAATATTCCGGTGGAGATTGTCGGTATCCGGCCCGGCGAGAAGATTCATGAGGTGCTGGTGTCGGAGGCGGAGGCGGTGCGCACGGTGGAGGATGAATCGACTTATGTTATTTTGCCGCAAATCGATCTTGAGGATACTCGTTCGTATTATCGACATGACGCCAAAGTCGGCTTCACCGAATATGGTTCAGACATGGCGCGCCGGCTCGACAAGAGCGAAATCCATGCGATGTTAACGCGCACCGGTTGGCTCGTTTAATCCAATGCGCATCGTGGTCACCGGCGGGAGCGGTATGCTTGGCCATGGCTTCATGCGTCGGGCGGCGCCGCAGCACCAAGTGTGTGGCACCTATCATACTCATCCAGTTGAAATCCCCGGCTGTCATCTCGCCCGACTGGATATCACCGATGAGCCGAAGGTCGACTCAATAGTCAAATCGCTTCGCCCCGATGTGGTGATTCATAGCGCCGGGTTGACCGACGTGGACGCATGCGAGCGAGCGCCGGAAAAGGCGCGGCGGATTAATAGCGACGGCACCGCAATCGTCGCCAAGGCCGCAGAGCAATCGGGCGCCCACCTGATCTATATCTCGACTGATTATGTGTTCGATGGCTCAAAGGGTAACTACGTTGAAACCGACGCGCCTAATCCGGTAAATCAGTACGGCGCGAGTAAATACCTGGGCGAAGAGTATGCGCAGCGCAACTGCACCGCGACCGCCATAATTCGGACGACTATGTTTGGTCTCAAGTTGGCGCCCCAGGTGGGCATGATGGAAAGCATGGTGGCGGCGTTACGCCAGGGCAAGTCGATGACGCGATTCGTCGATCAATATTTCTCCGCGCTCTACACCGGTCAGCTCAACGAAGTGATTCTCCGTATAGCGGAGCGGCGAGCTACGGGAGTCTTTCACATTGGTTCGGTCAATAAGATTAGCCGTTTCGAATTCTCTAAAGCGGTGGCCAAGGTTTTTAGTTGTGACGCCGCGGATATCCATCCCGGGCCGTTTCGACAAATGGCAGGCCTGGCGCGCCGGCCGCAAGACACTTCTCTCGTCAGCGCCAAAATTAGCGACCAACTCGGCATAGCACCCCTGGCAGTGCACGATGGTTTGTATCAATTGAAGCACGACTGGCAGGGGCTCGGCAGCGAAGGGACGGCGTTGCACTGATGGAAGGTCTTCGGGTAGATATATTGGATGTTAAGAAAGACGAGCGCGGCTGGTTGGCGGAAATCATGCGCTCAGCCAATTTACCCAAGAGCGCCCGGATGTCCCAGCTGTTCGTTACGGTTGGCAACCCGGGCAAGACCAAGGGCAAGCACTACCATAAGCGCAAAACCGAATGGTTTAGCGTCGTCAGCGGCGCGGCGAAACTTTATCTCAAGGATGTGCGGACAGGGGAAGAGAGAATCGTGCCGATGGGCGAAAACAATCTAGTCACGGTCGCGATCGCGCCGCAGATCGCCCATGCGATAACCAGCGACGGCGACCAGCCCTTTTATTTGATCGTGGTTGCCAGCGAGGATTTCGACCCCAAGGATCCCGATACTTTTCCGTTTGATTTTCCCGGCATCTGACCGGTTATGGCGAACTCAATCAGCATCATCATTGCCACCTCGGGCCGCGTCGAGAAGATTCACCGCCTGTTGGAGTCGATTTGCCGCGTTGGTGGCCGCGAGCGGATTGATCACGAGATCGTCATTGCCAACAATGCCGCCGATGAGGCGTGCGGCGCCGCGGTCGAGAGTTTGGTGAACGAATACAATCGGGCCAGCGGTATAAAATGCTGGCAGGTGCGCGAACCGGTGCCGGGCAAATGCCGGGCGCAAAATAAGACGATTCCCCAAGTCAAAGGAAACTTGATCGCTTTTCTCGATGACGATGTCGAAGTTTTGCCGGAGTGGCTAGAGGCGATCGATGGCTTCTTTGCCGATCAACCCCACGACGTCATGCAGGGTTCGATCCTGATGCGGCCGGAGGATCAGAAGGATGAAATTTTACAACAAGCCCTGAGTCAATTTCGCACCGTCGATTTTCTCGATTACAAATATCCACGCGGCACTGATATCAAGACTCTGACCGGCGGTAACATGGTGGTGCGGCGTGAAGTGTTCGAGGCTGTCGGTAGGTTCGATGAACGATTGGGTCCAGGGGGGTTTGGTATTTCGGAAGACGTGGAGTTTGCCAGCCGGGTCGTCAAAGCCGGCAAGCGAATCGGCTGGGAGGGCCGAGCCGGGGTCTACAACGAACTGGACCCGAGCCGGCTCTGCGACGAAGAATTC
>JAERMN010000472.1 GCA_016844625.1 Deltaproteobacteria bacterium | reverse complement strand
TTTTCGATCTCGGGAAGCGTGGATTCGTGGACGATGATGGCGCGAGCGCGGCTGTCGTTGATTAAATATTCATAATCCTTCGCGAACATCCAAGGATTGGTCGGCACGGCGACGGCGCCGATCTTAATCGCGCCGAAGAAGCTATAAGCGAACTCCGGTGAGTCGGGCAGAATGACCAGCACACGCTGCTCGATCTCGATACCGAGATCTTTCAGCGCATTGCCGGTGCGGTTAACATTTTCAAAAACTTCTTGGTAAGTGATCTTTTGATCTTGGTAGTAAATCGCGACCTTGCCGCCACGGCCCTGCTTGATGTTTTCATCAACAAAGGTCGTGGCGGCATTATAAATGTCTGGAAGCTGCAAGTTCATGCTCGCGAAGCTCGCCATTTCAGATTCCAAATTGGATATTCCAATCAGGATGGAATTTTGAATTTGTAATCTGGAATTGTCTTAGGGCCTACTCGCCTCCGACAATCTCCGAGTGGGTCTCAGTGGCGATGACGACCGATTTCGAATCGGTGTAATGCTCGATCGCTTCGTCGCCATGTTCTTTGCCCAGACCGCTCTGCTTGACGCCGCCAAAGGGCAATTCATCGTAAATGATCTGCGCCGAGTTGACCCAGGTGTAACCGGCTTCGATATTCTCCGCGCCGTACATGGCGCGGTTGATATCGCGCGTCCAGATCGAGGAGCCGAGACCGAAGATCGAGCCGTTGGCGTGCTCGATGGCTTGGTCCAAGTTCTTCACGCGCACGATCGGCAACGCCGGCCCGAAAACTTCTTCTTGAATCATGCGCGACGCCGGATCGACGTCAGCGACCAAGGTCGGCTGCAAGTAGTAACCCTTGTCGTAATCATCGCCTTTGAGGCGTTGGCCGCCGAAAACGATTTTGCCGCCCCGTTTGACCGCGTCTTCAACCTGCTCTTCGACTTCTTGGCGCTGTTCTCTGGTATGCAATGGGCCCATCAGCACGCCGGGCTTGAGGCCGTTGCCGATGGTGATCTTTTTCGCCTTTTCGGCGAGCTTGGCGATAAAGTCATCGGCAATACTGTCAAATAAATATAACCGTTTGACCGCCAAGCAGGCTTGGCCGCAATTAAAAAAGCGGCCCACCGAGGCGGCGCTGACGGCGCGATCGATATCGGCGTCGTCGCAGACGATCATGGGATCGCTGCCGCCCAATTCCAAAGTTACATGCTTAAAATCTTTCGCCGCGGCCTGCATGACGCGCCGGCCAGTGTCGGTGGCGCCGGTGAAACCGATCTTGCGGACTTTCGGATTTACAAGCAACTCCTCGCCGACCACGCTGCCGGGGCCGGAGACGACGTTCAATACGCCTTTGGGTCCGCCGGCGTCTTGGATCGCTTTATCGATGATCTCGCAGGTGCGCAGATCGGTAAGCGGTGTCGTGCCGGCCGGTTTGACGACCACGCAGTTACCCGCGAGCAGCGCTGGACCGAGCTTGTTGCCCATTAACGAAACCGGAAAATTCCACGGCACAATTGATCCGCAAACTCCTAGGGGTTTGCGTAATACAATGCCGTGCCGGCCGGTGTCGAGCATGACCGCGCTGGTGCGCATGGTTTTCGCCATTCCCCCGTAATGATCGAGAGTGTGCACGAAGCGGCGGATTTCCAAGATCGACTCGCGCATCGGCTTGCCCTGTTCTTTAGTCAGTAGAGTGGCAAGCTCTTTTTCCTGTTGTAGGATGGTGTGGCCGGCGGCCAACAAAACCGCGCCGCGCTTCGACGGCGCCATGGCGGACCATTTTTTTAACGCGCCTTGAGCGGCATCGATGGCGCGGCGGATATCATTAATTGTGCCTTTGGGAACGGAGTCGACAAGTTCTCCGGTGGCCGGATTGTGGACTTCGGTGGTTTGGCCGCTTTCGGAATCGACCTGTTCACCGGCGATTAACATTTTCATAAGGGTCCTCCTACGTCTTCTATGTAGAACCTAGAGAAAAAACATGTTCATAGGGGGAAGTCAACAATTCACGACGTTGGCAATGACGGACATATTACAACTTTGCCGCTAGCGCAGGTAACGCTGGCTGTGATAATTGAAGCTCAACGAGGAGTTGAGATGGCACGCAATGGCTTTAGAATTTTCGATGCCGACACTCATGTTCGGCCCGATGCTGACTTGTTATTGCCGTACATGACGGCGTCGGTGCAGGGAAAATTGGCGCAGTATGAAAAATACCAAGCGCGCAACAAAGACGGCGCGGCGACCTATTTAATGGGCGAGCGCAGTTACAAGCGCCGCTTGGGGCTCGCCGCCGATGCCGCGCCCGAGAGCAAAGAATACATGAGCGGCTACAAGCGCCACCAGCACGGCAAGCCCAACCCGCTCTGTGAACGCGATCCGGCGGTGCGAATCAAGGACATGGACATCGAAGGCGTCGATGTGAATTTGATGCTGCCCTCCGGTTGGTTCGGTTGCTGGACGACGATCGAAGATGTTGATCTAGAAACGGCGGTCTATGAAGCCTACCACCGCTGGATGGCGGATTACTGCGCGGCCTTTCCGAACCGGCTGAAGGGCGTGATCTCGATCGCCGCGCGCAATGTCGCCGCTTCACTGGCGGAATTGCGCCGCTGTGCCAAGGAAGACTGGCCACTCGCCGTTTTCGTCTACGCGCCCTATCAATTTCCACTCGATCATCCGGAGTTGGAGCCGATCTGGAAAGCCGCGGCGGATCACGATCTGTCCATTGCGCTGCACACATTCACTGTCATGCCGCCCTACGCGCCGGGCGGTTTGGATTCCTGGGATAATCTCTGGCTGCAACGCTCGGCAGCCCATCCCTGGTGCGGCCAGCGCAACATGGCGGCGATCATCGGCGCCGGCATCATGGACCGCTATCCCAATATTCGCGTCGGCACTTTGGAAGCGGGCCATGGCTGGTTGCCGGCGTGGGTCAATCGGCTTGAAGAACACACCAAGCTTTGTCCGGAAGCGCTGCCGCCGCTCAAAGAAACCATTCGCGGCTACGTCACCGGCGGGCGCTACTTTCAAAGCATCGAAGTCTCCGAAGGGGAGGCGATCACGCAAAGCGTTATCGATCTGCTCGGCCCAGACATTCTCATGTTCGGCTCAGACTATCCGCACGGCGAGAGCTGGTTTCCGGTCGCTGTCGAAACCGTGCTCGGTTGGCAGCTCAAGGAAGAAGACAAGCGGAAAATATTTTGGCACAACGCGGTGAAATATTACCGGCGGTATAGCGCATGAAACCAACCACCAAACTGCGTCAATTACTGCGCCGCAGGAATAAAGTTCTCGCCGTGCTTGGCGCGCCCAACGCTTTTCATGCGAAAATCATGGAAGCTAATGGCGTTGAATCCTGCTTCGTCGGCACGAGTATCACCGGCGGCAACTACACCGGCGAGCCCGCAGCGTGAAGATGCCGGTGATCCTCGACGGCGACACGGGTCACGGCGGCATTATGGCGGTGCGCCGGCTGGTTAGGGAATGCATCGAAGCCGGCCTCGCCGGACTGCGTTTAGATGACCAGCCGCTCGATCAGAAACGGCGCACGGGTTCGGCTGGAATTTCTGTCATTTCCCGTGACGACGCCGTGACTCGCTATCAACGGCGGCATGGCCGAGCTGCTCAAGCGCTTGCGGCTCTATGAAACCGGCGGCGGCGCGGACTGGGTGCAGTTCGAATCGCCGCATTCGATTGCGGAAATCAAACGCGCGCGCAAAGTCGTCAAAGGCCCGTTCTCGGCGATGAAAGGGCAATTGCCGCGCGCGCTGACTTTGGCGGAGCATAAAGCGCTCGGGCTCAACGCGGCGTGGTACACGTTTCTACCCGACCAGGTGTTAAAAACTGCTGCCTGGTGGTTTTTCCAGGAGTTTAAAAAGAAAGATATGCGCGCGTGGGATGAGTTCATACTGTTGCACCCTGGCACGCCTTTTACCGGGGGAGCGAAACTGCCTTGGGATGCGACGGGCATGACGGAGTTAAGTAAGTTCGAAGCGAAGTATGCGCCCGAGCGCAAGCGGAGATAGTGAAAATGTCCAAGATCATTTTTAGTATTATGGATCATAATTCGTTTGCTTCATCTTTCCGGTTCCCTCGCCCGCTTGCGGGAGAGGGCGAGGGTGAGGGTCTTACGGCCGTGGCACCACCCTCACCTCTAATCCTCTCCCTCCAAGGGAGGGCGAGGAGGTTTCTGAGAGCGGCGGTGTGCGCCGCGATCGCAGCGGTCACGGCAACGCTAG
>JAERMN010000074.1 GCA_016844625.1 Deltaproteobacteria bacterium | reverse complement strand
GCCGGCAGCATTGGCGGTTGCATGTGATTGGCCTTGAGAATGACGTAGTGCATGCCGAGCATCATCATGATGATCAAGCAGCCGAGCCGCTTGCCGTGAGCGTTCAGGTAACGCAAGGATTCGTCGCGGCGCTCCGCCGCGAGCCAGTAGTCTCGGTTGGGCACGTTGGTCCATTGGGGAAACTTACGCGGCAGCGTGCCGACGACAAAACTGACAAAGGCGGAGATGCCAATCATGAAGCTGAGGATGAAAAGCAAGTAACCGTTGCGGCTCATCCAGCCATTGGCCTGATTGTTACCGTCGAAGTGAGTGGCCACGGTATCGGGCAGATAGCGCGTCGTGTATATCACAAACACAGCGGCAAAAACCGTTAGGCATACCAACGCAACTAGCGCGCCGGCCGGGTTGTCTCGTTGCACGGCTAATCTCCCTGTTGATACCAAGCGTAGCGTTTGCCGTTCCAGTAAATCAAAGCGCTGGCGGATTCGGTCTTGATCACCATCAGCCCGTCACCGCGCAGTTTTGGCGGCGCTTTACCATCCGCGCCTCGTCCCACATGCACATCGCTAGCGTGAGAGATCATTCACGTCCCGCTCGCTTCTTCCGCGCGAGACCTTCCAAATGCACTCGTTGCGCTTCATCGCGCCGTTGTCGTTGTTTGCGCCGGCACAACCGACAGCGAATCGCGGTTGAATAAGCGAACCCTTTGGCCACTTCATACCACCACTTCTGCTGCGTACCGGTCCACACCTCTTGCTTGCCGCAGTCGACACAACGAAATGGCCTATCGACGTAGCATCCGCGGTAGACAAAGTCAGGCGCGCCATAACTATTGTTCGGCGCTAACAACGCTTCATTAACCGGCGGACCGAGAACGGGCCGAAGACGTCGGTCGGTCGCCTTGTTTACCGGCTGGCGCTTGGCCGCTTTCCGCTTTCGTTTAGCATTAATCTCGGCGCGTTTCTGTTTGTCGCTTTTCATGTTGGGTCGCTGCGTGAAAGTTATACGAGCAGTTAACGCGCAAGTTCGAATTACCAATCGCCAGGCGCCGACGAGGACGCGTTTCTAAAATAATCTAAGGAAGGATTCCCCTAAATATCTCTTTGATACTGTTTCGGATATCAGAATCCAGTTGTAGAAGCGCAATAACATGCAAAATCGCGAGAGCCGAGCCTAACGCCGCGAGTATCCGTTTGCGATGGCGCCAAGTCGAGTTCCCCAGCCATCCTAAAACACCGCCGAGACAGGTCCAATAGATAAAGAAAAAACCGTAAGAAGCCATTGCCGAGAGCGACAACGCTCGCGTCAACAAAGTCGGCAAAGCCGCAAAGAAATTGCTAAGCCATTGCAGGCCTTCACTGTAGCCTTGATTCAGCAACCCAAGAGCCGCAATAATTGCCCCAAAGACCAGGCCGGCTAACGCGCTAAGTATCAACCGACGCGTCGTCGTCATGACTTCGCGTCGCTGGGCTAAGTTGCTGTTCATCTTGGAATGCTCTTACTCGCGTTGAATCTACGCGCAATTTTTAGACACAATTTCAGCAGCTCATTACCCTGTCCATAACCAGCCGCCTCTGCGTGACTTCGATCGACAAGCTTTCCACCTGGTTCGCCTGTCCCGCCATGAGATCGCTGAAGCAAAGCAGCGCAAAAAAAAAGTAATGCCAACTATATGGTAACGATCCGCCGTAACCATATTTCGACAATCAAAACCGCATTGGAAGGTAGTAAGTCACCCAATCCTTTATCGCGGTACGCGAGATGCGGGCTAATGCGAATTTTCCGATAGCCGCCTGGCTTCATGCCGTAGAGAGAATATTCCACGCCGGCCATCGTTTGCCGGCTACCCAAAGTCGTCCTGTGCTCAACGAAACGATAGCCATCGACGACTCGGATCATGTCAGCCGGTAAAGATTCCGCTTGTTGCTCGTTGAGCGGAATTTCATCGCCTTTATTGCGATACAGCCGCCAATTATAAACTACAGTATCGCCCCTTTTAGCCTGCTCGCCGGTACCTTCAATCTCCGCCAGGAGCTTGATGCCAGACTTGATTCTCATCGCATTTTTATGACGACTTCTCTCAAGGGCAGCGGCTAACCGAGCAACGTCGTTATCGCACCCTCCCCTTCCCACTCAATCATATCGCCAATCCGAATCTCGCCAGTCCCAAGCACTCGTGCATACGCGCCACCGCGCCAGTTCGAATACATCGCCGCTTGCAGGCCGGGAATAACTTCGTCCATACGTTCGCAGGGTTTGGTCTCGCCGCCAATCTGCAGTCGGGCCGCGCCGATACAAAGAATCTTTCCGCGGGAATCGGCAAGCGAGATTCCACGCACCAACAAATTCGCCCGGCGTGCGCTCGGCGCTGCCGATGCGCCGAATTGCTTCATGAGCGCAACCCACACCTCTTTCCCAAGCAAAGTCACTTGCCGCGAGCCACCGCGGTCGGCGCTCCCCGCAAGTCCGTCTCCAGCAATCAGCTTTGCAGATAGCACCGCATCCATTGGACCGCGGTGGCCGCGCTTGAGCCAAATCGCTTCCACCTGCCCGAGGCTCGCGCGCGAGAGATCGCCAACGTGACTCGATGGAAGTTTTCCTTTAGATGACCTCAAGTGATTCTCCATCGGGTGATTTGCTATCGGAACCGCTGCATGAAGCCTTCTTTTTCGATCTCGTCAAGGAGACTCATATCGACGAACTCGTTAGGACTTCGCTGCGGCGCGGCCATTTCTTTGAGAATATTTTTGAGCCCTTCGAGATTGGTGCGCGGCACAGCGTCGGTGCGGCGCGCGAAAAAATCGTAGGTCGCCTCGATTGCTTCGAGATCGTCGACGCGGAGAAATTTCTTAAGAATCTTAATGCTGCCTTCGCGGTTGGTGCGCATGTAGAAAATTGCTTCGATCTGCGATCTGAGCAGGTTTTTCGCCAGCGGCCGCTGTTTTTCAATAAACGAGCGCGTCACCATCAATGAAGTATTCGGATATGCGCTGAAGTCACCGATATCGGCGAGCACGTTCATGCCGCGCTTGCGCGCGATATGAATCTCCGGGTAGGAAAGAATCGTCGCGTCGATCTGTCCTAACGTCAGCGCCAAGAGCCGCGCATTGGTAGCTCCCGACTGGAGAATCGTCACCTGGCGCGGATCGATTTTCCAGGCGCGCAACGCCCACTGGATGCCGGTGTCGTTGGAGCCGCCGAAGCGGAGAATGCCGATCTTCTTGCCGATCAGTTGTTGCGGCGATTTGATTTCCGGCCGTGCGACGATCTCGGCCGACATGCGATTTTCCGACGTGGCGATCAGCGCGATTGGCGCACCGCGCAGCGCTGCCCCGATCGCCGCAGAAGCGGAGTTCTGGCTCACCTGAATGCTGTTAGCCAGCAACGCCTGCATGCCGAGAGCGCCGCCGCTGATCAATAGCGGTTCGATCTCGAGACCGTATTTTTTGCCAATCTCGGCTTCCTTGTTCACCCACAGCGGCATCTGGTAGCCGGCGATGCCGCCGTAGCCGACGTAGATTTTGGTTAGATCGGCTGCGGAGGCGTAACCACACGCGAAGCTAACCAACAAATTGACAGCAAAAATACGACATAGTTTCAAATAGGGAAACGGTTTTCCGCCCCGCAACTTCCCCCTTTGAAAAAGAGCGATCGAGGGGGATTTTCTTACGCACAAATAACCAAAATTCACGCTGACCTCGATGATGAGAATTTAAATGACCACATATCGACTCAAGTCTCGGCTAAACTCCAAGCCCAATCCCGGCTTCGTTGGCACGACTAACTCGCCGTTCACCGGCACGGGCACTTGTTCGAAGAGGCGGAACGACCATGGCATGTATTCGACTGTAAGACCGTTGGGAATCGCTGAGATGAGATGGACATGGATCTCGGGCAGCAGATGACTCACCACGGGTAGATTAAAAGCCTCCGCCAGCGCGGCGACTTTCATCCAGTTGGAAATACCGCCGACACGAATCAGATCGATCATGATGATGTCAACCGAATGTGCCTCGATCATGTGGCGAAACGGCGTGATGCCGTAAAGACACTCGCCGCCGGCAAGCGGTGTGGCCAGAGCATCGGCGACGCGCGCCAAACCGGCGTAGTCGTCATGCACCGTCACATCTTCGAGCCAGAAGAAATGCACATCCTCAACGCGCCTGCCGATATCGATCGCCTGATGCACCGACCAGCGCTGATTGATATCGCACATGAGATCGACATCGGGCCCGACTGCTGCGCGCGTGAGACGCGCACGCTCGACTTCTTTTGCCGATGTCGTCTCGCCCGGCAAAGCCATCTGCGTTTTCATCTGCTTGAAACCACGCTCGACAAGGGTCCGGCAAGCCTTGAGCAAATGATCGAGCGGGTAACTGCGCACCAGCGCGCCACTCGCATAGGTCGGGACGCGCTCGCGCAGTCCACCGAGCATGGTTGCGAGCGACTGGCCGAAAAACTTACCTTTAATATCCCACAGCGCCATGTCGATGCCGGCAACGGCCAGAGTGAGAATGCCGGCGGGCCCCGCGCTTGCGCCGGCGTTACGTAATTTCTGCGTGAGCGTTTCGATGCGCAGTGGATCCTCGCCGATGATCATCGCGCCCAGCTCATCGATGGCGTGTTTGAGCGTGCCACTCAGTGCGCCGCCGAAAAACGCCGCGCCAATGCCTTCGATACCGTCTTCGGTATCGATCCGAACCGTCACGAACATGTTATGCGCCCGTCCCGACGGCGGTCCATCGGCGAGCGGCTCGTCCACCGGCAAGCGGACGATTTGCGAGCGAATACCTTTGATCTTCATGCAAACTCCCTGCTTACAGCAACGTCTATTCTAATTCGCAGCGCTATCCCACACCCTTAGCAAAATAGTAGTGAAACCACGACGGTACGACAAACTTTCTTGTGATGACGATAGGCGTAACGACGCCGTTTTGCTACGATAACGACGAAAGAAGCAAAACACCTGTGATCGCCGTCTATCAACAACTGCGCGCCTATTGGCATCGCCTACGCCCTTATTTGATCACCAGCATCGTTTTGTTCAGCGTCGGCGTCGTGGTCGGCTTGCTGATCGTCAACCGTTTCCCGCACATGATGGATAGCGTCGAAGAATCACTTGGCGCTTTCATAAGACAGTTTCGCGGTTTGCCCAAGCTAGAACTTGCGGCGGCAATCTTCTTAAACAACAGCGTTAAAACTCTCGCCGTGGCCCTACTCGGTATTTTCTTCGGACTCGTGCCAGCGGTCTTTCTCATCGTCAACGGCGCGGCGCTTGGGGTTGTGCTAAGCCTATCCACGCAGTCGCGCGGTATCTGGCTGTCTTTGCTGAGCATCGTGCCGCATGGCGTCTTGGAACTTCCCGCCGTGTTTCTCGGCACCGCCATCGGTCTCATGATGGGAGCATCGTTCACGCGCAGACTAACCGCGAAATCCGAGATTACAATTGGCGCAGAGCTTAGCCAAGCGCTGAAATTCTTCGTTATTCTAATCGTGCCGACCTTAATTGCCGCCGCGCTCGTTGAAGCGTACGTCACTGCGGCGCTAGTGGATGGGCGATGATTCCTACCGATTCCAAGCCATCGTCTATTCCTTCGTTAACCGATCAACAGCGGCCTTCAAACCGAAACTGCGCTTAAGCAGTTCCGTAATCCTGTCCAGTTGACTAGTTGCATACGTTGCCTTCTCTGTCAGGTTGCCCCACACCGGCGCCGGCCAGCACGCATCGTCCGGCCTTCTGCCGACGACGTGCAAGTGAAGCTGCGGCACTACGTTGCCAATGGCGGCGAAGTTCACTTTTGGATAGCCGAGATTGCGTCTGACAAATTGCGAAATGACCGCGGCTTCATTAATCGCGGCGTTCCGTTGCTCGTCCGGTAGATCGAGCAGGTCGGTCACATCGGTCTCCGGCACTAAAATAAACCAGGGAAGCGCCGCATTCTGGTTCAGCAAGACATGGCACAGATCGAATCGGCCAAGGCGATGGCAGTCAGCGACCAGCTGAGGATGTATTTCGAATACCGGCATGGCGCTACGTCCTCATAAAAGAATTTATTTCGCACCCCTGGCGCAGCGGAACCCGACACTGTCGTCACGGTATTCCAGCGGCGCGTGCATCCGCTTAGTTGCCGTCACGCGCTCCGGCGGATCGTACCAACCGCCGCCGCGCAGCACTTTTGCGTTGCCGCTGTTTGGCTCTTTGGTACTACGAACGTCAGCGCGCGAAAAACTTACACTGAACCAGTCGGCTACCCACTCCCAGACATGTCCCGAAGAACAATACATCGAGAGTGACTCATCGAAATTTATTAGAATTACTGAGTGTCGCAAAGTGGTCTTGGCCGAACGGTTAGGCTGATCATGGAATCATTGAATCGCCCGAATCACCGCTTTTTATCGTCGGGCACCACGCCACCCCATAGCTCTTTCATGAAGCCGCTTTTTTCCAGATTCTCGACGAAAACGTTGTCGAACACTTCGCCCGGCTTTCTTCTGATCGCCGTGCCTTCCTCACGGGCGATTTCAATCGTCTCAGCGACCATCTTTGCCGGCACGATCATGCGCCGGTTAATCAAGCGCTTGGCATAGGCATCGTACGCTGACTGCAAAGTATCGGCTTCTTTGATTCGTAAAGTCTTTCCCACCGAAGCCATGCCCAACTCGGGGTTTTTTTCGACCAGGTAAACCGACTCGGCGAGCGCCGCCACTACTTTTTGGACCAGCGCCGGTTTTTCTTTAAACGTCTTCGCGTTGGTGAACAGCGAACTATAGATAAATGGTAAACCGAGATCGTTGAGACTGTAAATGACGTTGAAACCGTCTTTCTTGCCACGCGCGTCGAGCGGCGGTTGAATCAATGTTGCTTGAAACACATCCTGGACCAGCGCGGTATAACGTTCCGTCGGCGTACCGCCCACCGTGGCCAAGGTCATTTCCTTTTCGCTGAGATTGTGCTTTTGGAGAAACTCCTTGGCGAGCTTATAGGGGAAGTCGCCCGGCCGAGTCACGCCGATGCTTTTCCCCTTGAGGTCGGCCGGACGCTTGATGTCTTTACGCGCCAGCACGACGTAAGGCAGTCCCACCAACGGCGAAGCGATCAGTTTGCCGTCCATGCCGGTGGCGATGCGCACGATGTTCGCATCCGCGTTGCAGTAAAGAAAATTAATTTCATCGGCGGCCAACGCCGCCGCCGCGACGCTGCCGCCACGCACCACGATGTGCTCGGCATTGACGCCGTATTTGTCGAACAGTTTATTATCAAGCGCCGCGTAGAGGTGAATAAAGCCGCCGGTCACCGCGCAGGTGCCAATGCGTACTTTCACCACCGGCTGGCCCGGCTTGGCGAGATACGGATTCGCCATGGCAACGCCGACGAGTTGGCAAAGAATCGTAAACACGACGGCAATAAGAATTTTGACTAAATCTACGCCGATCGCTGTCATGAAAAACTCCTGACGGAATTTGCGGTCATCAGAATATATACGGGGTTTACTTAAAGCCGGTCAATCGAAATATCGCGCCAGCTGGGCATCAGAGTAGTGTGCTGAGAATTTTTTCCAAGAGGCGTCCCCGAACGTTGTTATCGGGGGGCAAGTTCCAGAGCCGCCTAGCTTCCCGTTTAAAGCATGCGGGAATGACGGAGTTCGGATAGGCAAATTACACAACCAGCAGGCTGTGGGGAAGCGACCGACAAAGGGGAATTACTCGCGCCAAGGCGCCAAGTTCGGATTTGTTTCCTCTTACCTTTGCACCTTGGCGTTTTGGTGCGAAAGACATTCCGCTGACTATTTGCCCCGTCGCGGCAGAACGTCTTTCAGAGTTTTCCACGCCTTGCGTATGGTCGTTTCGGTAGTCGACCAATCGATGCACGGGTCGGTGACCGAACAGCCGTATTTGAGCTTTGACAAATCTTCGGGGATCGGCTGATTGCCGCCTTCGATATTGCTCTCGAGCATCAAGCCGACGATGGACGTACTACCGTCGCGGATCTGGTGCACGCAGTCCGCCAGCACCAGCGGTTGCACGTAAGGATCTTTAGCCGAGTTGGCGTGCGAACAGTCGACTACAATGTTCGGCGCGAACTTGGCCCTTATAAGCGCCTTCTCGGCCAGCGACACACTGACCGTGTCATAGTTAGGCCGTCCCTCGCCGCCGCGCAGCACCAGATGGCCGTAACGATTGCCGCGCGTGCGCACGATCGACGAGCGGCCTTGGGTATTGATACCGAGGAAACTATGCGGCCGCGCGGCCGATTTAATGCCGTTGACCGCCACGTCGATGCTGCCGTCGGTGCCGTTTTTGAATCCCACCGGTGTCGATAGTCCCGAAGCCATTTCGCGGTGAGTCTGCGATTCTGAAGTGCGCGCCCCGATCGCAGTCCAAGATATCAGGTCGCCCAAATATTGCGGCGTGATCGGATCGAGCGCTTCAGTCGCCACCGGCAGGCCGATCTCGGTGACGCTCAGCAAAAATCGGCGCGCCTTCTCGATGCCCTCCTCGATGTGGAAGGAATCGTCCATGCGCGGATCGTTGATGAAGCCCTTCCAACCGATCGAGGTTCGCGGCTTTTCAAAATAGACCCGCATGACGAGATACAAAGTGTCGCGCACTTCTTCGGCGAGCTTGGTCAACCGCTGGGCGTAATCGTAACCGGCAATCGAGTCGTGGATCGAGCATGGGCCGACGACGACGAAGACGCGCGAGTCCTGACGGTCGAGAATACGCTGGATGGTTGCGCGGCCTTCGAATACGGTTTCCGCCGCCTGACTCGAGATCGGCACCCGCGCGTGAATTTCTTCCGGCGACGGCATCAAATCCAGCGCCGCGATATTTAAGTTTTCCAGAGTACGATAGGCCATAGACTTCCTGATTTGATCGAGGACGGCTCCGACAGCCGTCGCAGGGCCGCATGATACCATGCTGTGCGCCGTGCCGGAACCCGGCACGGCGCACAGCGCAACGTCAAAGTCAGTTTCACCGTCGTGAATTATTTTTTCACAGGTTCCGTTTGTCCAGAAATCTCCCTTTGTCGCCGCTTTTTCACCAGGTCTAATTGAAAGTCTCCTTTTCTAAGATGAAAAATCCGACCTCACCACGAAAATCACGAAAGATTCGATGATTAAAATTGCTCGCCTTGGTGCAGGGAGCGTACTTTCACCCGCGCTTCCTTTTCGAGCAGCGCGCGCTTACGCTCAACCCCCCAGCGATAGCCGGACAAGGCGCCGTCAGTTCTGACCACGCGGTGGCACGGAATCGCTATCGCCAAAGCATTTGCCGCGCACGCCCGAGCCACAGCTCTTACCGCTTTGGGCAAGCCGAGTCGGCGCGCGATTTCTGTGTAGCTAGCGGTCGATCCAACGGGAATTTCCCGCAGAGCTTGCCAGACACGCTGCTGAAATGCCGTCCCACGGATATCCAGGGGTAGATCGAGTCCGCACCCGGGAGCTTCGACGAAACCGACCACCTGGGCGACTATTTGTTCGAAACCGGCATCGCCGCCGATAATATTAGCGCGCGGAAATCGATCTTGAAGATCGCGCGCGAGCGCCTCGGGCTCGTCGCCTAGGAGAATCGCACAAACACCACGCTCACTTTTGGCAACCAGAATCGATCCGAGGCAGCACTCGCCGATGGCAAAACGTATTTCGGCATTAGCCCCACCAGCGCGAAATGTTGTCGGTGTCATACCCAACAGTTGATCGGACTGCTCGTAAAAGCGCGCAGTCGAATTATATCCCGCGCCATAAATAGCCTCCGTGACCGTCTGATTCCGGCCGAGCTCAGCTCTCACTCGCGCCGCTCGATGCGCGGTAGCGTAGCCTTTAGGGGTAAGTCCCGTGATCGACTTGAAGACCCGGTGAAAATGATACGGGCTCAGTGCTACATGGTTCGCCAACTCTTCGAGCGCCGGCACGGTTTCTGACTTTTCGATGAGCCGGCAGATTTCCGTAATTTTTTTTGAATGTTGTTCAACGAGCGACACTTCGTTGGGTTTGCACCGTTTGCACGGACGAAACCCGGCCCGTTCGGCCTCCTTGCAGGTTGCGTGGAACTGAACGTTCTCCGGTCTCGCCGGACGCGCCGCGCACGACGGCCGACAGTACACGCCGGT
>JAERMN010000073.1:10143-20580 GCA_016844625.1 Deltaproteobacteria bacterium | reverse complement strand
GATTTTGAGTCCGTCGGACTGGAAACTGATTTTCTCTTCCATGATTTGCCTCCAAGATAATCTGATGAATGTTTTAACCACGAAAAACACGAAACACACGAAAAATTAGCTCCGACTCTTGTGCCTTTCGTGTGTTTCGTGGTGGCATTTTTCTCCGGCGGCGTGGCGGCAAAGGGCGCAGCATGCTGCGCCCCTATGGAATAGTGCCCCACAGTTCTTTCAAAAAGCCGCTCTTCACTAAGTTATCGGTAAAGCCGTTGTCGAAAAGCTCTTCCGGTCTGCGGCGGATTTGGCCGATCTCTTCGCGCGCCAGCTCGACGGCGTCGGCGACGGTTTTGCCGGGCACGGTCATGCGCCGGTTGACCAGGTTGCGCGCGTAGGCTTGATAGGCCGATTGCAGTATTTCCGGATCGGCAATGTTGAGCGCTTTGCCGAGAGCGCGGGACGCTCTGTCGGGATTCTTTTCGACGAAGTGAATGGTTTCGGCCATGGCGGCGACGAAGCGTTGGACCAGGTGCGGTCGCTCTTTGAGGGGTTCCTGCAAGTTAAAAATCAAATGATAGCCGTCTCGTTTCGCGCGCACGTCCAAGGGCGGCGTGAGCAAGGCGGCGTCGGCGAGTCCTTGGAGCAACGCATTGTACGGTTCGAGCTGGCCAGTGCCGCCGATGTGCAGCAGCTTGACGTCTTGTGTGGTCAGATTATTTTTTTTGAGCACTGCTTTGGCGAGATGATCGGTCAGTCCTCCAGGACGAGAGACTGGGATCGTTTTGCCCTTGAGATCTGCCGGCCGCTTGATTTCCGTGCGGCCCATCAAGACCCAGGGCAGGCCAATGACGAGCGAACTGACGATCTTGGCTTCGCCGCCGGCGGCCATGCGCGGAATCTGCGGATCGGCGGAGCAATATAAAAATTGAATGCCGTCGCTTGCCAGCGCGGTGAGTGTCACCGCGCCACCGCGCAACGTGACAGGCTCGACTTTGATGCCGTATTTGTCGAACAAGCCGTTGGCGAGCGCGGCGTAGAAATGAAGGAAGCCGCCGGAAGTGCCGCAGGTGCCAACGCGGATGTTGACGGGCGCTTCGCCCGACTTGGGGAGATAGGGATTGGCAAGAGCGTAAGGGGCAAGTAGCGCGAGGGTGAGGAGAAAAACCGTTTCCAGAAAGATCCAAGATTGCCCGCTTGTTTTCCTTCCCCCGTTAAAACGGGGGAAGGTTGGGATGGGGGTGATGCGACCAATGCCAAGTTCTAAACCGCGCACCCCCACTCTAACTCTCCCCCGTTTTAACGGGGGCGAGGATCGGAAGGCGAAGGAAGCGCGCGAGCAGTTGTACGGGAATAGCTTCATTCAAAAATTCCGCTCAATCATCCCCACGGGCCTAGGAAGGGTTCACCGGCATAGGCGTCTGAGCTCGCGTCCAATGTTTCCGGCCATTCGCTTATTTTTTTCGCGTTGCGCAACTCTTTCGGTCTTACTTTCCCATCCCAGCCGACTTGCTCCATGGCGCAGTAGAGTTGGATCGTGTGGCCGTCGGGGTCCAGCACGGTAGCGGCGTGATCGATGCCGGGATGAAGCTCCAGCGGGATCGCTTCGCCGACTTTGCAGCCGCGGTCCTGGAAAAACTTCACGGCGTCTTTGAGCTGGCGGTAATTCGCCAATTGTACACCGAGCGCGGCGCTCTTAGTGTGGCTGCTCAAGCCCAGAGTCGCGCGCAGCTCGGTGGGCAAGAGCGCCAAGGAATGATGCTCGGTGTTGCATCTGAAAAACAAGCAACGATGGCCTTGCCAATGGACTGCTTCGCTCAAAGTGAAGCCGAGGCGTTGCCGATAAAATGTTTCCGCCGCCTTCATGTCATCGGCAAACAAATAGACCGGACCGAGGCGGACGATTTTGAAAGGCCGCGGCAGCAGGATGCCATCGACGTCGCAGGTCGCCGGCAGATTGTCGACATGGCGGTACCCGCTGGTCAGGTCAATGCCCTTGGCGCCTTTGGTGTTGGCTTGTTCGACTTCTTCGTATTCGGAGATTTGCGGCAGCTCGGGCGGCTTGTCGAAGCCGCGGTCGTACATGCTGCGCGGTTTGCTGTGGCCGTTCCAGCCGATCTGCTCGATGCCGTAATAAAGCTCGTTGCTGTGGCCGTCGGGATCGAGCAGATAAGTGTGCCAGTTGGAGCCCGGCATATCGCGGCCGGAGCGTTGCTGCTTAATGTTGTTTTCGTTGAACCATTTGATCGCGTTGCTGACTTCGCGCATGCTGCCGACTTGCCAAGTGATTTGGTTAATCGTCACGCCGGGTTTCTCGGCCCGCCCGAGGGCGTCGCGCACTCGCTTGGGAAACAGCACCATGGCGTGGTGATCGCCACCGTAGCGAGTAAAATAGCCGTTCGGGTCGCCGAGACCTGCGACTTGGTCCGGGCTGGTGGCGCGCTTGGAATAATCCATCACGTCGGAAATTTTAAACCCGAGAAGATCGGTGTAAAAGCGCCGGCCTTCTTCCATATTCGTCATGTTAAAACCGAAATGGCCGAGTCGGCGAATTTTGAACGGCTGGTCGAGCTGGACGCCGCCGACGTTAAATTTTCCTTCTGCCATGGCGCACCTCCGGAGAACGTTCGGCCCCTCTATACAATCTTTTGCCGAGACTGACAACGCGCGGATGGAATTTAACTTGCAAGCCGCGAGTGGCTGGACTAGCTTAGTTGCACCGCTCAAAAGAGCTAGTCAATATTCATCACAGTTAAGAAGAGGAGTACGATCATGGCGATACAAGAATTACATTCCAACGGCAAAATCTTTTGGCCCGGCGATGCGCGCATCGCGGTGCTCTTGAGCTTCGATTTTCAGGGCGGCGAAGATGTCCGGCCGGATAAAAACGGCAAGATGAATCACGAAGAGTACACCCAGGCCGAGTATGGCCCGAACACGGGCATCTGGCGCATTCTCCGCATCCTCGCCTCGCATGAAGTGAAGGCGACATTCTTGACTTGCGGCGGGATCGCTGAGCGCTATCCAGAGGCGGTGGCGGCGATCGTTGCACAAGGCCATGAAATCGCCGGCCACGGTTACCATCATGAAGTGGCGCGCGATTTGGGCAAAGACGAAGAGCGCGACGTTATGAAGCGGACCACGGAAATGATACTTAACCGGTCGCAAAAAAGACCCTCTGGCTGGCGGTCGTGCACGCAGAGCCCAAATAGCCTCGAGCTCCTGATGGAGCAGGCGTATCTTTGGAATAGCAACTCATTTTCCCATGACCTGCCGTTCGTCTGGCAAAGCGGCAAGAAAAGACTGGTCGAGTTGCCGCGCCAGCCGTTTGGCGACGGGCGCACTTACGGCGGGCGCGATTCGGGCAATCCCAATGACACGCTAGTCATTTGGCAAGCGATGTTCGATCAGTTCTACGAAGAGTCGAGCCTTGCGCCGACCTTTTGTCCGTTCCAGTTTCACCCTTATATTTCCAGCCGACCGGGCAGAGCGAAGACCCTGTCGGACATCATCGCCCATATGAAATCACACAAGGGCGTCTGGTTCGCCACTGGCAGCGAAGTGGCGCATTGGTGGTTGGAGAAGGGCTTCTCGGCGGAAGCGAACGCGAAGGTTTCAAAAGTAGCGTAGATAAGAATGACCGTCGGGGCGATTCATGAATCGCCCCGATTTCTCATTCCCCGGCCCAAGCGCCGCTTGATCTCAAACCAGATACGCAAGAACCAGTTGCGCCAGAACCAGGCGAACGACGTCGAGGTCGTGATCCACGGGTGGTTGAATTCGAACTTGGCTTTGATCTTCCTGAGCTGAAGGGCCTTGCCAAACTTGCGCTTGAAGATCGCCTTGACGCTCACGGCGTTGCGCTCTTCGACGAATAACGTGATGATTTCCACTGGCAGAAGTGCGCGGATGCGGGAAATTTTTTGCGCCAGGCCGATCTCGTTATTGGCGCTGACCTCGATAAGATTTCCCAATAGCTCGGGTTCCTGAAGCGTTCTTTCCGCTATCTCGCGCCGTAGCTTGATCTCTTGTCCACGGTCGAGGTCGTATCCCGCCAAGACCAAATAGGTCTTGTGCTTGGTGGTTTGCATCGATTTTTGCCACCACTCCAGCGAGCGTTCCAGACAGATGCGGGAGGCTTTCGAGAGCCGTTCGGAGTCCAGCAGGCCGTAGGGCATGGCGACGATGACGATGGAAATGGCAAGCTCCTTTGTGTCTCAGAGTCGTAAACAATAACTATGCCTCGTAGATCATGACATCGACCGGTTTGCCGCCGACAGCGAGGTCGGGACAAGCGCTCAGCGCGACCAGTAAGTCCATTTCGGCGCGCAGATCCATATAGTTGCCCTCCGGCGGGCGCACTTGAGTGTGTTCCATCTTGCCGGTGACGCCGTCGATAATCATATGCTGGTTCAAATTGAACGGACTGGGAATGTCTTCGGGAATAATCCCATAGGACGCCACAGCTATGGACAGATTCTCGTAACAACCGTGATCGGGTATCTCTTTGATCTCGCGCGGATAGTATTCGCCCAAACGGTTTTCCTGCTGCGCCAGCTTGAAGCGGTAGCCGCTGCACATGCCTTTTTGCAAATCGTGGGTGCCGGTTTTATTGCCGTCGTAGGTGATCGTCATCATGTGTTGGTTGTTGCGGCCCATCAGCTTATCGCCGGTCGTGAGGAAAAGTTTCATGTTATAAACTTTGGTGCGCGGCTGGTCGAACCGTTCGACCAGGTTGACCAGTTTAAAAAATACAAAATCGACGGTGGTCGTCGCGCTGATGCGGATGATTTGCCCCTGTCTCATTTGCGCCGACCAACCGGTGTTGTGCGGCACGTGGGCTTGTAGAATCGTTGTCATCTTACATGTCTCTCCTTTGCAGCTGGCGTTAAACGATCAGCGAGTTTTATAAAGCGCGTCGACGAACCCACTGGATATTAATTCGCGGATGAAGCGAGATTCGGCGAAGCGTTGCGGCGTGATGCCGGGTGGGAGTGGTCGGCTCGCCGAAAGCTCTTCGAGAATAGTTTGAATCCCGGCTGGCGTCGCTTCCGGCGCCCGTTTGAAATATTTCGTCGCGTAGATTTCGTAGATTCTCTCCGAGGCGGGTGTGGTTTTCTGCTTGGTGTACTTTTCCAGCACCGCCAGTGCGGTAGCTTTGTCGGTCTTAAACCGGTGCAATCCTTCGACGTACGCTTTCATGAAGCGCGTGGTTAGATCCGGCTGGGCTTTAAGAAAGGCTTGACGCGCGGCGAAGGGGCCGAAGGGATAGACCAATCCAGAGGTTGAAACATCGGCGAGGCGCACGTAGCCGGCCGCTTCGGCGTTCAGCGTCTCTGGACCGGTGGAGAGCACGCCGCTTTGTACTGAGCCGCCTTTGAGGGCGGCGAATATCTGCGGTCCGGAACCGGTTTGAAAAATCGGCACGTCTTTGTCGGGCTGGAGATGCCATTGCTTCAGCAAATAGCGCGCGACGAAATCAGTGGTTGCGCCGATGCGGCTCACGCCGAGCTTGGTGCCTTTTAGTTGCTCGGGCGTCTTGATG
This sequence comes from Deltaproteobacteria bacterium, assembly GCA_016844625.1. Lineage (GTDB taxonomy): Bacteria > Desulfobacterota > Binatia > UBA9968 > UBA9968 > DP-20. The sequence continues at coordinate 15,053 of JAERMN010000073.1, read as the reverse complement.
CTCGGGATTGACCACAATTCAAATGGCAAAGAATCGATCGTCGCGCCGAGCAAGACAACGTCCGAGCCTTGCAGATTTGCCGCCACCGTTGCGCCGCCGGCGGTAAATGCAATCGCCACGTCGCCGGCGATCAACGCTTGCAGCGAAGGCGGGCCGCCGGCAATGTAAATGAATTCGGGCTCGATGTTGTATTTCCTAAATAGTCCCGCTTCTTTGGTAAGCCAGAGTGGTCCGTAGACTACGGCGATCGACGTGTAAGCGATGCGCAAAGCTTCGGCGCCAACTCTCGGCGCGAAAGACATTGGCAGCAGCGCGGCCAGCATGCCGATAGCAATGTTTAATCTCACGCAGCGCTCCCAATTAGTTACAAACGCTCTTCGCATGGCTTATTTCCTCTAGAAAGTCTGTAAGTTAGATCGCCGGGGCTGTCAAGCAATCAGGCCGGGATATTTACCGGCGCATAAGGATGCCACTTGGCGCGATTTGGCGTGAAATTCGCCGGGAGTCTGAATCTCCGGGGTAAAAATCTCGTCCAAGTAAACCTTTCTTTGATGTCGCCGTCCAACCGTAACGAGGCGTACAAGTAGCGAAAAAACAAAAAGGAGATAACGCGGATGAAAAAGGCAATGGTGATTGGACTCAGCATGTTAGCTCTCGGCAGCGCGGTACCGGTGATGGCCGAACATCATGACCATGCCGACAAGCGCGGTGATCGCATCGATGCCAGGTTGGATGCCAGAGGCGATCGGATCAACGATCGACTGGATACCAGAGGGGATCGCATCAACGATCGGCTCGACGCGCGCGGCGACCGGATCAACGACCGGCTCGACGCCTTGGCGGACAAGGCGCGCTCCGAAGGGAAGACCAAGCTCGCCGAACATCTTGACCGCAAAGGCGATCGCATCGAAGCGCGTTTGGACAAGCGCGGCGACCGGATTGAGCACGCGTTGGACAAACGGGGCGATCGCATTGAGCGACGCCTGGACCATCGTGGTGATCGGATCAATCGCCGACTGGATCATGTCGGCCACCATCGTCACCGACGTGGCCGTTAGTTCTTTGTCACGACAAACCAAAAAGCCCCGGTGTAATAGCCGGGGCTTTTGTCTGTTATCCTCTCGTCATCTCGCAAGCGCTAGCTCGTACTTCGATTCAGGTTGTCAAAGTGGATGGATGCCGGTTTCCACCGGCATGACGATTCAAATGATGCACGAATTCTCGATCAATCCGTTTTGCCAGGATAGCGGTTTGACACCGCTAATTGCGAAAGTATTCTTTAAAACCCGTCACCATGATGTTTGCCAAGCCTTCGTTGTAACTTTCCACGTGGCCGTAGTGAGTTAGATGGGGCACGATCACCAGACGCAGAGCATCGGCATAGGGCTTGAATTTGTTAAAGGCAAAAACCTCGCGGCGATATGCCAGCCCCTTTTCGCCGCCTTCGAGCCAGTGGCCTTTGTCGACCTCGCCGACGATGTGCAAAAGTTTCTTGCCGCGCAGGCGGTTCAAATCCGACTTGTAAGTGATGAATAGCTCGTCGTCGGCTAAGCCCGAGACTTTTTTGATGTCAGGGATCAGCACATCGTGGGCGCTGTGTTCAATATCCTGCAAAAACGGTTTGAACTGCGGCCGGCGATGATTCTCCAGTTCGAACCATTTCTCCACCGCGCCCCAGGGCTGATTCGGGCCGACGTAGCCGCTCTTGGCGTAGCCTTGCGGCGAGCGCCGGCTCAAATCGGTGAGATTGCGAAATTGCCCGGCGCCCTCTTCAGGCGATTTCTTCGCGCAGGCCAAGTCCCATTCCTTACGCACCCAAGCGGGCATGCCGGTACCGAAGCCAAGGCCGCCGATTAATTTATTCTTGAGTCCGTACTGTTCCATCAAGTAGAAATATTCGCCGCCGGTGGAGTGGCCCCACATGAATATCGCTTGCTGCAAAGTCTTTTCAACCAGCGTTTTGACCGCTTCCGTGCACATTCTAAACGTGAATACCGCGAGGCGAGTTTTAAGCTCCGTGTCGCTGGGGATTTGGCCGATGATGAATTCGGGCCGCCGTTCAGGGAGCGGTGCCCAAGCTTTGCGGCTGTAATGACCGGGAAGTGAAATCGCCAATACCGGAATGCCCAGCGACGCAATATGCTGGGCGACTCCGACGCGGGCTTTTTTGGGATCGCTTTTGCTGAGATCGGGATATTCTTCAGGCCCGTCGGGGGTAAAAATAAATTCATACTCATTGGCCGCGCCGCCGTGGATCATCACTACGGCCATGTCGGCGATCGATACTTTCGCCGGGGTGAACAGCCGGCCGTGAATGTCCCACTGAAAAAGCTCGCTGGGTTTTTCCGGGTTCGGATAACGCCGAATCGACTCCTGAACTTCTTTGACGGTGAAACTGACTCGCGGCAATGGATCGGGAAAAGTTTTATAGTCGTCGAACGGCATATAGTAGATGAATTCGTCTTTTAAGCCGGCGCCGGTTGTCAGCGCCGCGACCAATCTGTTCATTGCGTCTTGGCTCATCTGTGCTCCTGTGTGATTAAGTTCCGCTTTGCTAAAACATATGTGGATACCGCCAATGAATGTCAACCGCGGCAGGTGCTTTAGCGATGGCTCAAGACGAGATGCTTCACTTCGTTTAGGATGACCTATTTGGCAGGTTGCTGAAAAACTCTCTCGGAGTCCTTCGACAGGCTCAGGACGAACGGAGAGGCTTGAAATGATTGAAAAAATTCCGTTCATGCAGCTTGTCGAAGCATGTTCTGCCTTTTTTCAGGAGCCTGTTAGTAGATGTCATGTTGAGCGAAGCGAAACATCTCGCATTTTGAATTTTTGCGACCGCTTGATGGACCGATGAATTGCCGGTATGAATCTGAGAATCCCAATCAGGAGGCAGCTAGATGTCAGAAGTAGCTAACCGCCCGTCCTACGAGAAAGTCGAACGCAAAGTAGAGGTGATGGACACGCCCTACGATCAGTGGGTCGCATCGCAGGGCATCGATATCGTGCGCGGCTTTTTTGTCGACGACCTCTACACCGCGCCGCTCAAGTGGTGGGATAGGATCGGTGGTTACGGTGTGTGCATCATGCTCGACGGCGCCGGCTACATGGACGACGCTTACGTCATCGGTATTCCGGCGGGGAAGGGCCTCAATGCGCAGCGCCATATTTACGAGGCGCTGGTTTATGTGCTCTCGGGCAGAGGCGCGACAACGGTTTGGCAGAACCATGGCGCTAAGCAAAGTTTCGAGTGGCAGGCCGGCAGCCTCTTCGCTCTGCCGCTCAACGCTTGGTATCAGCACTTCAACGGGCAGGGCGATCGGGAAGCGCGGCTGTTGTCGGTAACGACGGCGCCGCTGATTTTTAATCTGTTTCACTGTGAAGATTTCGTCATCAACAATCCTTATTCCTTTTCGGATCGTTTCCAGGGCGAAGAAGGTTACTTTGGCGGCGGCGGCAAGCTTTACAGCGACCGCGTGGTCGAGACCAATTTCGTCGCCGACGTGGTTAACATCGAGCCGGTGGAGTGGAGCGAACGGGGCAAAGGCAACGCGACGATCTTTTTCGAAATGTCCGAGAGCATGATGGGCTCCCATGTGTCGCGCTTTCCGGTAGGGATTTACAAGAAGGCGCATCGACACGGACCGGGCGCGCATGTGTTTATTCTTACCGGCAAAGGCTATTCGCTGCTTTGGCCGGAAGGAAAAGAGAGGACACGCGTCGACTGGAAGCCGGGATCGATCGTGGTGCCACCGGAAGGTTGGTTCCATCAGCATTTCAACTCCGGCGCCGAACCTTCGCGCTATCTGGCGCTCAAGATTTTGAGCCGCAAGTATAAGCTGCAGCCCGGCAAGATTCAGTCTGACGTGCCGCTGGCCTATGGCGGCTGGCAGATCGAGTATGAGGATGAAGATCCGATTATTCGTAAGATTTTCGACGCGGAATGCGCCAAGTCGGGCGCCCAGGTACGGATGCCGGCGCTGGCGAAACCTGCCAATTGACAAGCATAAGGCTCTTTTCTAATAATACTGACAGCTTCGTTGGAACATTGGCTTTCTTAAGGAGACAAGCATGCTGAAACCGATCGGAATGACCGAAGGGCATTATGAATGCCGCTCGCTTGATGAGACGCTGCCGATTTTTACCGACTTGCTGGCCGCCGAAGTCGTCGAGCGCACCGAGAAACAGGCGGTGGTGAAACATCCCAACACCGCCTGGAAGTTGGTGATTCACGAAGGCGGGCCGGATTCCAAGAATAAGCCGCACACCAATCACTATGGTTTCCGCGTGGCGAGCTCGAAAGAAATCCCCATCGCGCACCAATATATTTCCGAACACAAAGCCCAGTATAAGATCAAGAGCGTGACGCCGCCGCACGAAGCGCATTTTGCCTATTCGATCTATTTCAAAGAGCCCGGCGGCAACGACCTGGAGATCGAGTACTACAACCCGGCGGCGATAAAGCAGGGCCGCCGCATCGCCGCGCCGCATTGGACCACGCCGATTCCGGAAGCAAAATTTCCCGGAAGAGGTTACCTGCCGCAGGCGATGACCCATGGGACGCTCAACTGCGACGACAAAGAAGTGAGCGATCAATTTCTCGCTAACGTGCTCGGCCTCGACATCATCGGCGGCGGGCGCACCTCGACCTACATCAGCGTGCCGAACATGGGCCCGTGGTATGTGGTTGTCCTGCCGATGGCGCACCGTGATTATCTTTCGGAAGCAAACCGCTTCACGCTGAAACTGGCGAGCCCCGAAGAAGTCGAAGCCGCACACAAAGATTTCTCGAAGAACGGCAAGCAGTTGGGCATCCAGGATCTCCGCGAACTTCAGACTAACGGCCGCGCGCACTTCCTGCTCAGCGATATCAGCAAGAACTGGTGGGAAATAACTTCGTAATTGTCAAT
>JAERMN010000073.1:0-10116 GCA_016844625.1 Deltaproteobacteria bacterium | reverse complement strand
TGCTTCGGTCACGGTTGCCGTCGCTTGTCAGAGCGCCGGTGAATCCAGTAGAGCAACGCCAAGTTCGGCCGAGTTGTTCCCGCGCAGTTAAAAGTCTTGAACGAAGCGCAGCGCTTGAACGGCTAAAACGATTCGGACGGGCCGCAATATCTAAAGAGGGTCGCGATGACCGTGTGGAATGTTTGAATCGGAGCGATGGCTCAGCGTTGGGGTAAAATGCGGAACGTTGTTCTTGAACCGATGATGAAGGTTTTCAATAACAAAGAAAGTCGAGATATAAAAGTCTGGCCCCCAAAGATAAAGGCCGTTGTTTCAGAACGCGCTCATGCTCGGTCGGTACTCAGCGTAATTCTTTCCGGACTTGCTGCTTTATCTGAGATCTCGCTCGGATCCTCAATGAACCATTACGATTCTTGAACGAGCGAGCAAACTCTAGAAACTTCATCGCCGGTAAAGAAATTGGCGCATCCTTCAAGTAGACGAGATGGTTGTTACCGTTGAGATTCACGCCCGCGAGAGTAAGTTCCTTCAAGCCACCGTCGCGCAATTCATCGCTGACCATGTCGGCGTAGAGCAGTCCCACTCCGCCGCCGGTCCGGATCGCTGACTTGAGCGCTTCCGGATTATCGAATTCCATCGCCACGTTGAGCTTGATTCGCTCGGAAATTCTCTGGCGGAGGATTTTGAGCGTCGTGCCTTTGCCGTCTTTGCCGTTATCGATCAGCAGCTGTACATACGCCAAAGATGATTTTGTGATCTTTGTTTGTTTGGCCATTCGATGGCTCTTTGCCACCACGAATATCAGCCGCTCGGCCGTAAACGTTTCGCTCGTCAGTCCCGGCCGATTCGATGGATTTGAGATAAATGCAATTTCCACCGAACGATTGAGCAGCAACTCTTCGATCTCCGCGCTAGTGCCGGTGCGTTGAACGATATGGACGAGCGGAAAGTTGCGCTGAAAGCGCGTCAGTAGAGACGGCACCAAGTGGCTCGACGGTCCGTGGCTGGCGCCGATGGTGAGGTTCTTCGCCGATAGTTGAGTTTTCTTCGTGGAATGCGTTTGCATCAGATCATCGAGCAGATTGAGGATATTTTCGACTCCAGTCCGGAATGCTTCGCCTACTTCCGTGAGCTCGACTCCGGTCCGCACCTTTTTGATTAGTTTTATTTCGAGCTGATTTTCCAATCCTTTAATTGCATGAGAGACAGCGGTTTGAGTTACGCCCAAAGCCCGCCCGGCCTCAGAAAGGTTAAGACGCTTAGCAACCGCGCTGAGCACTCGTAGCTGGTGTAGCGTTATCATCGTGTTCCCCTTGATACTTGTTAGACCAACGCCCGTCGGTTTCTGGTGTTGGCCACGCCCATTTAGGAGAGCAAGTTAGATACCAGTGAAACAGCGCTAAGTGCAACGCCAGACCGAACACAAGCTGTGATCGAATTTAGTGTGGTGTTTGGAGAGCCTAGGCTGTGCGAGTTCAATATAGGGGTAAGAAAAATTGTTGATCGTAGTCGAGCAGAGGAGCCCTGCCCGGGTGTAAACAACGTTGACGGTCGATGTAAACGCTTTTGACGCCGCGTCCTGCCATTAGTGCTCTCCAAAACAAGATTCTCTAACGCGATTGCCCGCGAACGCGCGTCCGATAACCATAGCCGTGTGAGCGCCCGAGTCTAGCTGTGACTAATCGCTTAGTCGCTGTGGCAGCAGACCCGAACACAGCTGTCCTGGTTGAAATCCGCTTCAGGAAAATGCTTGCACCGAACCCGCGTGGAAAACCAAGCCGATCGCGGGTCATGAAGAAAAACTCATGTCAGACATGAATAAAAATTCATTGGACAGCCGAAGCCGGTTTGGTTTATCCGTTGCCGCTAGATGGAAAAGATGTTTTCCCAACGAATGGGTTCCGTGAATTCCGCGATGGGAGTTTCTATGCCTCGTTGTTCATTTGGGTGGTCGCGCCTGTCGGCGGTGATAGTTTTGGTCCTGTCGTATGCTCTATTGTCGTTCGATGGTCTCGACACCCATGGCGTCTTAAAAAGCTCCAGCGCCGAGGCGGGGCAAGCGACCTACCCTGATCTAATGGTCAGCGGCCTCAGTACCTCGCCGGCAAGCGTGAATGCTGGCGCGACGATTTATATTACCGACACAACGAGAAATTCAGGGAATAACACGGCGGGGGCATCGGTTACTCAATACCGTTTGTCAGTTGACTCTACCATCACTAGCTCTGACAGTCTTATTGGTAGTCGATCGGTTGGAACGCTAAAGAAAAGTTCCAGCTCAACCGCAACTAACATCGCCGTGACGATCCCGTCAAATGTGACACCAGGGCCGTACTACATAGGAGCATGCGCCGATGGCACCGGCGTGGTTACCGAATCCAACGAAACCAACAACTGCGGTGCGATCACCACCACGGTTAACATCATCGCGCCGATTAGTTTCACTGCTAACCCGAGTGTTGTACCTGCCGGAGGAACATCAACGGCGACATGGACCCAAATTGCTAATCCATCCGTGTCGAATTGGATCGGTTTATACCCAGTGGGAAGCGGAAGCTACGTCAACTGGTTCTATCTAAATTGCTCGCAATTCTTTCAACCCAGCACACCAGTGGCCTCGGGTTCCTGTCTCTTTGGGATTTCGAGTTCCCTGACCCCAGGAAATTACGAGTTACGGCTTAACACGTACACGACAATTACCAGCAACACCATCGTTGTGAATCCACCGGAGCCGGTCAGCAAGTTAGCAATTCTCCCCGTAAGTTCGCACACTGCCGATTCTAATTTTTACGTCCAAGTTCAATCCCAAAGTGTTAGCGGCGTTCCGACGAATGTGACCAGCAATACCGGCGTGTCCGTCAGTCTCAAGACGGGAACCGGGATTCTCAACGGCACTCTTACAGGAACGATTGCCGCCGGATCGAACCAAGTCAGCGTTGGTTCGATGACTTATACAAAAGCCGAGAGCGGAGTCGTTCTGACTGCCTCCGTGACCAGCGGTGACGCGCTAACGCCTGGAGACAGCGCACCATTTACAGTTCTTCCGGGAAGCCCAAGTGCATTGGCTTTTATAACTCAGCCTGTGAGCTCACCAGCAGGCTCCGTGCTAGCCGGTCCGCCAACAGTTGCGGTACGAGACAGTCTTGGAAACACCGTCACATCTTCAACGGCCGCGATCACGATTGACATTGCGAGTCCGTCCTACCCAGGCGTGAGCGGGACGACGGTAAAGAATGCGTCGGGCGGGATAGCAAGTTTTACCGATCTTATTGTCAGTCCGCTAGGTAATGGCTACTCCCTTAAAGCTACATCCGCGAATCTTTCGGCTGTGACCAGCAGCACGTTCAACGTTACCACTGCCACGGGAACAGTCGCTGGAACCGTATCAAGAGCAGATAACGCCGCCCCGATTAGCGGCGCACTCATCGAAGCGTTCCAAGCCGGCGTAAGCATGGGATCGATAACTTCCGCAGTCAACGGAAGTTACTCAATGTCTGGACTACCGACTGGCATCTACGATCTGCGCGCATCGGCGACGGGTTATGTTACACAGCCCAAGAGCGGAATCGGCGTCACTCTTGGAAGCACATCGACGGCTGACTTCGGTTTAACTCAGGAGAAGATAATTTATGTTTATGACAGCCTCAGTCGATTGCGGGCTGTGATAGACGTTACCGGTCAAACCGCGACATATTCCTATGACGCGGTCGGAAATCTACTCGCCATTACACGCAATAACTCTACGCAGACATCAGTCATCGAATTCACGCCTAGCAGCGGACCGTTGGGCACTACGGTGACGATCTACGGCACTGCTTTCAGCCAAACGCCAAGCCAAAATGCGGTGAGTTTCAACGGAACTTCCGCGACGGTCATCTCAGCGGCGCCAACCCAGATTGTAGCATGGGTCCCAGCCGGTGCGACGACCGGAGCAATCGGCGTCACATCGCCCTCGGGCTCGGCGTCGAGTGCTGCGTCGTTCACTGTCACGTCATCGAGCGGCAGTCCGACCGTAACCAGTTTTACGCCTGGCGTTGGAACTGTGGGCACGCCGGTTACGGTTAACGGGACGAATTTCGATCCGACGCCAAGCAAGAACGATCTACGGTTCAATGGCGTTGCGCGTGCGTCTGTCGGCTCTGCGACCCCGACTTCGATCGCGACAACGGTGCCAAGTGGCGTTAGCTCGGGCCGGATCTCGGTGACCACGGCGCTGGGCAAGGGGATTAGCGGCACGGATTTCTTCGTTCCGCCTTCCGGGAATTCCGCGAGCGATATTGAATTTACCGGCCGTCTCGGTACCAACGGCACGCCACTTACCGTAGTCATCAATAACGCGGGCAAGAAGGGTTTAATTGTATTTGACGGCGTGGCAGGGCAGCGGATGAGTCTGCGCGTAACTGGCGACACGTTTCCGTGGCCGCCGTCGTGCGCCGCTTGTTCCGATGTCACTCTTCAATTTATTCGGCCTGATGGTCAAAACTGGGTCTACACCAGTTGGGGCAATGCGAATACTCATTACTATGAAACTCCCCGTTTACCGATTTCCGGGACGTATACGATTCTCTTCGTTCCACATCCCCAATCTATCGGCCAATCGACCTTGGCCTTGTACCACATCACGGATGAGGACCGTGGGGTCATAACCCCAGGGGTTCCCGTCATTGCCAGCGTCTACATCACCGGACAGAATCCGCGCTACACTTTTAACGGCGCCTCAGGGCAGCGCATCAGCCTCCTTGCGTCAAACTCAAATCTAGCGATGGCTTGTCCATGGTGTGACGCAGCGACAGTGTCAATCATCAAGCCTGATGGTCAGAACCTTGCTCAAACCAATTGGGCAAATGCCACTGGCGGGTTTATCGATCAGCAAACGCTACCGATTTCCGGCACCTATGCGGTGGTCGTCGACCCCGAAGGCTACAACATTGGACATGTGACTCTGACGCTTTACAATGTGCCGCCGGACAATCCAGGTCCGATCAGTGGAGACGGCACGCCGGTTGTCGCCAATATCACGGTACCGGGACAAAGAATGTCATGGACTTTTGTCGGCGCGGCGAATCAGGTGGTCACCGTAGACGCTTCGAACACTACCTTCAGCTGCGGCGCGGCTACCATGTCCATTTTGAAGCCCGACAGTTCGGTGCTGAAGTCACAGTCCGTTTGCGGCACTCAGTCCATTGCACCCGTGATCTTGCCGCTCGGTGGTATCTACACGGTGTTGGTTGATGGTGGTGGCACAGCCGTAGGGCAGGTGACTTTGCGGCTCTATCAGTGGCCCAGTCTGACTCTGAGTTACAATGGCAAAATTCGTGATCGCGTTGGTCAAGGAGATGCCGCGCTTAGTGCGGACGGAGCTATGGACGGAACGTTGACCGTAACTGTGCCTTCGGGTGGTGGCACCAGGACCGCCAACTATCTTGAATTGCGCAACAGCGTCAACGGCATTTGGGACGCCACGCCCGCCAATGGCTACTGGGCGCTTGGCGCAGCAAACTCATTAGACGGAACGCTTTTGAACAATGCCGACTCTTCGGTCAATTTTTCGGTCAAACCAGCCGCGAGCTTTAATGTCTTCGGTTCCGATTATAACAATTCACATTTTAATTCCGGTACGAGTTTTATCATTACCGTCAAGTTCACCGATGGTAGCCGAGCCGCCGGTATTGTGAGTGTGCCGTGATTTTTGGGGTTCGAGAGTTGTCTGGCAGGCGTTCACATCGTCGGGAGACACAAATCGCTGAGGTTTGAAATGAAGCGACATGACAATGGACATGGGACCAAGTGGGATTTCCAGCCGATTGCTTGGATCGCAATCGCCTGTTTGTTAAGTTTTCTCCTGCCTTTAACCACGCGCTCACAATCGCGGCCGAGCACACCGAGCTTGCTGCCGGGCCAGTCCGCGACTCGATTAGCGGACGGGCGCTGGCTTCTAGTCGGCGGCGAGGGTGCCGGTGGAGGATTGAACACAGCCTCAATTTGGGATCCTCAAACCAACAACACGACTCAACTATCGGCAACGCTCACTCGCGGTAGAGCATGGCACAGCACCACGATGCTCCCTGACGGTCTCGTGCTGATCCTTGGCGGTCTGGGTAACAATCAACAAGTGGTTCCGACCGCGGAACTGTTCGATTCCGCGGCGCAGAGTTTTACCGTCCTGCCCTCGACTGGGGTTGCCGCGCGGGCGCGCCACTCGGTCACGCTTTTGTCCGACGGTCACGTTCTTATAACCGGCGGCGTCGGCACTAACGGACAGACGCTCCAAACCGCAGAGCTTTGGGATGCGCTCAATCCGTCGCCTTCTTCACTCCTGTTGCTTTCGACGGATCGCCGCAATCACACCTCGACACTGCTACCAGACGGAAGCGTGCTGATTTGGGGCGGGACGGATGGCGCCGGCAATCCTTTGAGCAACGGCGAGATGTTCGATCCAGCGACACAGCGATTTACATCATTGCAAAGCTACCCGACGAATCTATTCGCGCAGGCATCAGACGGTCCAATACTCATGGCGACGATCCCCCTCGATCGGTCCGGCGACGTGCCGACCGAAAGCATCATCTCGCTGCGCTTTTCCAAGCCGCTCAAGGTGGAAACGATCAATCCGTCTACAGTTACATTGCAAGGTCCCAAGGGAGTCGAAAAAATCAAAGTAGTCGCGGCGGAAAACGGCTCACTAGCATTTATCACCTCAGACAGTGATCTATTGCCGGGTTCGACATATTCAGTGACCATCAACGGCGCCGTCGATCGCGACGGTCTCTTGTTACCAGTTTCTGGGCTCACCTTCACGACGCTGCCGTTGTCCGGCATCGCGACAGGAGCAGGAAATCCGCGATCAGGTACGTATCAACCCAAAAGTGAAATTCTCAAACCGCAGATAGGCGGTGCGGATTCGGATGATGCTTTGCCATGGACGGGTAGGTTGAGAGACGGCAAGCCTTATTCGGAGTGGCAAGATTTGCCGCCGCTCCAAGCGCCTCCCGGCGTGACCGCCTTGGCAGGTCAAGTATTAGATCTCCGTGGGTTGCCGTTGGCGAATGTCAAACTCGAAGTGGAGAACGAGTACAGTTCGGACCCCAAATCTATTGTGAGCGATGAGACGGGCCGTTTTTTGTTGACTGAGCTCGAATCGGGCTGGGGTGAGCTAATTATCGATGGGCACAACGCTCGGAGACGGCTGAACGATAATTCATCAGCGCTTGGCTCCCAGGAAGATCACGGACTATTCGAATATGGCTTGGAGATCAAACAGGGCGAGACGCTGGTGCTGCCGTTTACGATCTGGCTGCCGAAGATCGATACTCAGCACGCTGTGCCGATTCCGCAAAAGCCGAGCACAGAATTTATCGTCACTACGCCGAAGATAGAAGGTCTTGAATTACGTCTTCCGGCAAACGGGGCGTTGATCGGTCGGGATTATAAGCCGGTCAAGGAAGTTAGTCTGACGCTGATACCGGTGGATCGCACGCCGTTTCCCCTGCCGCCGGGCCAAAAAGTGCCGATCTATTTTACGGCGCAACCTGGTGGTGCCTACATTCATAATCCCGGTGGTATTGGCGCACGTATCTATTATCCCAACGGCTTTAATGAACTACCCGGTACCCGCTTCGCGTTTTGGCACTACGATCCTGGCTATCGCGGTTGGTACGAGTACGGCCGAGGCACTGTTTTGGAGGACGGCAAACAGGTAACTCCCGATCCGGGCATTTCCATCTACGAATTCACCGGCGGCATGTACACCGGCGGTGGCGGTGCCGGCGGCGGCCCGCAGCCATGTCCCGCGGACCAGAAATGTGACGACGGCGACCCCGTCGACTTAGGTACCGGACTTTTCGTGTTGAAAAAAATCGACCTGTATGTCGCCGACGGTGTGATGCCGATTGCGCTCACACGCACTTACCGTCCCAACGATACGGTCTCGCGCGCCTTTGGACTCGGCGCGAGCCATCCCTACGAGCTGTTCATCAAAGGTCAAATATACACCACGATAGACCTGGTGCTTCCTGACGGTGGAGAGATTCACTATGTTCGTATATCGCCGGGAACAAGCTATGGTGGCGCCGTATTCGAGCACACCGCTACTCAGTCGATATGGTATAAATCGACGATTAGTTACAATGGCGGATGGATACTTAAGCGTCAAGACGGAATGTCTTATCAGTTCCCCGATAGCACCTTCGCCATTAGACCCAGTCTAGCCGGTGTGCTCAGCATCACGGACCGAAACGGCAACATGACTACCATACAGCGCTCTGACGGCAACATTGTAAGGATCACCAGTCCAAGCAGCCGCTGGATTGAGTTTACTTACGATGCGAGTCGCCGCGTCGCCCAAGCCAAGGACAATAGCGGTCGTGCAGCTGCCTACGCGTACGACGCCAACGGGCGGCTGTTTCGCGTCACCGATTCCAATGGCGGCACCAATGAATACACCTACGATACGCTCAACCGAATGACCACGCTGAAAGACGCCAGGGGGATTGTGTATCTCACCAACCAGTACGACACCACGGGTAAAGTTACTCGGCAGACGATGGTGGACGGCGGAATTTATCAATTCAACTACACGATGGATGGTAGCAATATCACCCAAACCGACGTGACCGATCCGCGTGGCAAGATACGGCGCGTGACATTTAATTCGGCTGGGCTAATAATTTCCGACACCCGCGCGCTCGGCTTACCTGAAGAGCAGGTCACGACATACAATCTAGAGACAGGGACCAACTTTCGGCAATCGAAGATTGATGCCCTGGGTCGGACAACGTCGAACACGTACGACTCGGCAGGTAACATGACCAGCGTTACTCGCCTCGCGGCGACGCCGGATGCGGTGACGACGACCTACACTTACGAGCCGCAATTTAACCAAGTAAAGACAAGCACCGATCCACTGGGCCACACGACGACTTTCAATTACGACCTAGAGGGAAATCTTATCAGTATCACTGACCCGTTGAATCAGACCACCAGCTTCGCCAATAACGCGACCGGGCAGACTGCTTCAACCACGAACGCTTTAGGTCAAGTAACGCAGATGAATCATGATCTCGGCGATTTGGTTTCGATCACCGATCCGCTCGGTAATACGACCAACCGGCTGCTCGACTCGGCGGCTCGGTTGATAAATATGACCGACCCGAAGGGCAACCAGACTATCTATGACTACGATGCTTTGAACCGTTTAACCAAGGTTACCGATCCTCAGAGCGGGTCGACAAACTTCGGCTACGATCCCAACGGTAATTTGCTTAGCGTCACGGATGCGCGGGCTAATCCGACTGCCTACACCTATGACAACATGGACCGATTGGCGACACGAAGTGATACGTTGCTAAAGACTGAAAATTATCAGTACGACTTGGCCGGCAACCTGATGCAGTTTAGCGACCGCAAGAATCAGGTCACGACCTACGCGTATGACGGACTCAATCGCCGCACGACCGCGACCTATGCGGATACCTCGACGACAACCTACACCTACGACAAGGGCAACCGGCTGACGCAGATCAACGACTCGACGGCGGGTAACATAATCAGAACTTACGACGGCCTGGATCGATTGACGTCAGAGCTGACGCCGCAGGGAACGGTGGGCTACACCTACGACGCAGCAAGCCGCCGCGCGACGATGACGGTGCCGGGGCAGGCGTTGATCAGTTACAGTTATGACAATGCGAATCGGCTGACACAGATCACGCAAGGGTCGTCGATCGTGCAGTTTGGTTACGACACCGCGAACCGACGCACGTCTCTTACGCTGCCCAACAATATTAGAGTAGAATACGCCTACGATGCAGCGTCACGAGTGACGGGCATCACGTACAAGCAGAACGGCACGACGGTGATAGGCGATCTGACTTACGAATACGACAAAGCCGGCAACCGCACCAAGATCGGCGGCAGCTGGGCCAGGACCGGCATGCCGGAGCCGCTCACGACGACGAGTTACGATGCCAACAATCGTCAACGGACCTTCGGCGACAAAACGCTTACCTACGACGACAACGGCAATCTCCAATCCATCACCGACTCCAACGGTACGACGCTGTACAGTTGGAATGCGAGGAATCAGTTGGTCGGCATCAGCGGACCGAGTGTGAGCGC
>JAERMN010000072.1 GCA_016844625.1 Deltaproteobacteria bacterium | reverse complement strand
CCGATGCAGATCACCCGACGGTTCTTCACGCTGCTGTTGGCGGCGTTGCTATTTAGCTCCTGCTCGATGTTGCCCGGCATGGTATCCAATGCGCAAAATGAGTTCGACCAAGGTCTGGCCTTGTTCAATAGCGGCAAATATCAAGAAGCGGCCGCGCGATTTCAAAAGGCCACCGAGCTCGATGCCAATTTCGGCCGGGCGTTTCTTTACCTGGGGCGCGCCTATGTCAGTCTGCAGAGTTGGAGTTTGGCGCTGACGGCATTGCGCCGGGCGTACCAGTTGGTGCCGGATGACACCAAGAGCGAGGTGTTGGCGATCTTAGTCGATGCGCTTTTCAGTGTCGGACGACGCGCTTTCCAGGCCGGCGATTTTGTTTCGGCCATCGGTTCGTTCCGGGAAATTCTTGGACTGCAAGCGAGTTCCGCGCCGGCACGGAGCGAGATAGTCCGATCGCTGGTCGCCTACGGCGGCGCGTTGCTTAGCAAAGGGAGCGTCTCGCAGGCGATCTCGGCTTACAGCGAGGCGGTAAAACTCATACCGAACAATTTCGATGCGGTGTTCGGCCTCGCCAAGGCGTTGTTCAGAAACGGCGATTATTTGAAAGCCTTGCAAACCGCCGAAGACGCCGTGCGAGTCGACCCGTCGAACCGCGATATCCAGTCGTTCATCCAAGACCTGCGGCGGCGCTAGCAAGCGTCAGAGCGGGCGAGCGCTGGCCCGGCGCGAATTTTGTCAGGCATCCCATCGACGACCAGTAATGCTCGTTCACATCGGCATCTTGGAAAATTTCGGCAGCGCGGGATTCATATGATCCCACGGCTGAGCACTGGAAGTGTAGACATCCATGCCCGGTTGAAACTGTTTGGGATCGTCGAGGCTGGCGGCCATGATGATCGCTAGCTGCGTCATGCCGCTGGTCTTGCCGAATAAGCGCGAGCCGCACTCTGGGCAAAAGCCGCGGCTCACGGTGTTGCCGCTGTCGGCTTTGCTTTCGTGGTACTTGACGTTACCCGTGATTTTGAGCGCCGGCGCGGGAATTCCCACCGCCGCTTCATAACCGCTACCGCTGGCCTTTTGACAATCTCGGCAGTGACAGTTGCCCATGAAAATCGCGTCAGCATTGCATTCATAACGGACCGCGCCGCATAAACATCCTCCAGTATAATTCGTAGACATCGATTTCTCCTCCTTTTGGTTTTCGATTTAGAATTAAGCTCTCCAATGGGGCGGATAGGTGCGCTGATAGTTGGGCAGCGCTTCGATGCGTTCGACCCAGCGGGCGAGGTTGGGATAAAGGCTAGCCAGTGGGAACCATTGCAAATTAAATGGCTGCGCCGCTTCTTTCGACGCCGCGCGCAGGATGAGCTGAATCATGGGGAACACCGCAATGTCGGCGGCGGAAACTTGCGCTCCGACCAACCAAGTCGCATGGGCTAGATGTTCTTCCAGAGTTTTTAGTTCTTGGCGAATCGTTTGCGCGGCCTGCTGGATCTCGTCGAGCTTGTCCAAACCCTTGCCGAAAAAAATCGGCCGGACGATTTTGTCGCCGGCGCTGACGAGATAGGACTCGCATTCCGTAAGGAAGCGCCAGATCAGGCCAGTCTCCTCTGGCGAATTGCCGAACAGCGGCGGCTCGGGATATTTGCGCTCGAGATAGCTCATGATCGCCAGCGATTCGTAATTAACAAAATCGCCGTCTTTCAGAGTCGGCACTTTGCCGCGCGGGTTGAGCTTGAGATACTCAGGTGATTTGTTTTCGCCCTTGGAAAATTCCAAGAGCTTCGATTCATAGTCGAGCCCTTTCACTGCGAGCGTCAGCATGACGCGCCAAGCGAACGGACTGCCGCTGCCCCAATAAAGTTCGATCGCCATAGTCGCACCTCTTTTTGATAATCTTATAGTCTAAAACATTCTTGTCCGAAATAAGTATCTGTAATGCCCATAACGAGAAGCCGTGTCAACTCAATTGATCCTTCTTGATCTCCGAATCGTTCCTTCTCCCCTTGCGGGAGAAGGTAAGGATGAGGGGTGATTCGAATGGCACCCTCACCTTTGTCCTCTCCCGTCGAGGGAGAGGAACTGAATAGCCCGGAGTGTATCGCTTTTTAGAACTGCGACAGTTCCAAAATACTACAGCTAGATCAAGGCCTGCTGAGAGAGTTTGAAGCTAATTTGGAGAGCACTGAGTCGAAACCGATAGTCGTGTTAACAGGCGATGCAGCGGGCTCCAACAAAGGGCCTAATGAAATTGCAAACTTTGTATCGTGGCGCGAACAGGCCATGAGAGCCGAAAAATAACCAGAGCCGAAAAAACTTGCTCCCTGGCATGCTGATGCGATATAGGCTAAGGCGGAGCAGGTATGAAGAATGAATTCTGTGCCGAAGAAAAAGATATCGCTTAAGATAAACGGAGTTGGGCGGACGTTTGACGTCGAGCCGCGCGTGCTTCTGGTCCATCTGCTGCGCGACCTCGCCGGGCTGACGGGGACGCATGTGGGTTGCGATACCAGTGGCTGTGGCGCTTGTACCGTGATGCTTGATGGCGCGGCGGTGAAATCGTGCACGGTGCTGGCGGTTCAGGCAGATAGCGGCGAGGTCCTGACCATCGAAGGGTTGGCGCCGGGAGATCAGCTCCATCCAATCCAAGAAGCATTCTGGGAATGTCACGGTCTTCAATGCGGTTTTTGCACGCCGGGAATGATTCTCTCCGCCCATCAATTGTTAAAACGGAACCCGAAGCCGACGGAAAAAGAGATTCGCGAAGGCATCGATGGGAATCTCTGCCGCTGCACGGGCTATGAGCATATCGTCGATGCGGTGCAGATGGCGGCGAAACTGGTAAGTAAAAAGGTAAAAGTCAAAAGGCAAAAGGCAAAAGTCGAAGACCGGAAATCGTCGTCAGGCTCCGAAAAATCTAAAATCCAAAATCCAAAATAGATTTATGCCTGTCAGTAAACTTGTTGGCGCCAAGGTCAAGCGGCGCGAGGATCCGAGTCTGATTCGCGGGCTCGGCGAGTATGTCGACGATGTGAAGCTTCCGGGTACGCTCCACGCCGCGATACTGCGGAGCCCCCACGCCCATGCGCGGATCAAAAACATCGACGTCAGCGCGGCGCGGCAGCTTGCCGGGGTAGTGGCGGTTTTCATCGGCGCGGAGTTGACGGACCAGATTGGCACGATTCCAACCACCGCCGACAATCCGACGCTGAGAATTCCCAAGCATTACGTGCTCGCCGCCGACAAAGTCTGTTACGTCGGCGAGGGCGTGGCGGTGGTGGTCGCCGCGGATCGCTATACGGCGCGGGATGCGCTTGACTTGATTCAAGTCGAATATGAGCCGCTGCCGGTCGTTATTGACGCCGAGAAAGCTTTGACCGCCGGCTCGCCGGTGATTCATTCGGAGTGGCCGGACAATTTGGCGTTTAGCTGGCAGCAGGAGCAAGGCGATGTCGCCGCGGCATTCAAGCGGGCGGACAAGATCGTCAAGCAGCGGTTGGTGCATCAGCGCCTGGCGCCCATCGCCATGGAGCCGCGCGGCGTAGTGGCGCGCTATCTCGCCGACTCGAAAGAACTGACGGTCTGGTCGTCGACGCAAATCCCGCATTTGCTCAAGACACACCTGGCGAACATGCTGAAACTACCCGAAGCTCAGGTGCGCGTGATCGCACCGGAAGTAGGCGGTGGATTCGGCAGCAAGCTCAACGTCTACGCCGAGGAGGCGCTGCTCGGTTATCTCGCGGTCAAGCTTAACCGGCCGGTGAAGTGGATCGAAGAGCGCCGGGAAAATTTCCAAGCGACCATTCATGGGCGCGGCCAAGTTGGCGAAGTGGCGGCGGCGGTCAAGAAAGACGGGACGATTCTTGGCTTGCGCTACAAAGTCGTCGCCGATATCGGCGCCTATCATCAGCTCTTCACGCCGGCGATTCCGCCGTTTACCGGGCTGATGCTGTCGGGCTGTTACAAAATCCCCGCGATTGCCATCGAGCTTCGCGCGGCGTTCACCAACAAGATGTCGACGGACGCGTACCGCGGCGCGGGGCGGCCCGAGGCGACCTACACGATCGAGCGGATGCTCGATCGCATCGCCCAAGAATTGCGGCTCGATGCGGTGCAGGTGCGCCGGAAAAATTTTCCCAAGCCCGCGGAATTTCCTTTCAAGACGGCGACCGGGCTCGCCTACGACAGCGGCAACTATCAACTGGCGCTGAGTAAAGCGCTCAAGCTCGCCGGCTATGAAAAGCTGCGCCGGGAGCAGAAGCGGTTCAGAAGCCGCGGCAGATATTTGGGCATCGGCGTGTCTACCTATGTCGAGATCTGCGCCATGGGACCGGGGTTTTGGGAATACGGCAAAGTCGAAGTGGAACAAAGCGGGAAAGTAAAAGTTTATTCCGGCGCATCGCCGCATGGGCAGGGACAGAAGACGACCTTCGCGCAGATCGTCGCCGATCAGTTGGGTGTGGAGCTGGACGACATTGACGTCATTCACGGCGACACGGCCACCGTCGCCAAGGGCATCGGCACCTTCGGCAGCCGGGCGACGGCGGTGGGCGGCATTGCGGTTTACCAAGCCGCAGAGAAAGTGAAGGAGCAGGCGCGGCAGCTTGCCTCTCACATTTTAGAAGTCGACGCCGACGATCTGGTTTTTTCTGAAGGCAGATTCAGCGTCAAAGGCGTGCCGCGCAAGGCGCTGACGATTCAGCAAATTGCCAAACAGGCGCGGACGGCTAGGAATCTGCCGAAAAATTTGTCGGGCGAGCTTGCGGCCGATGATACATTCGAACCGTCCAATTTTACCTTTCCATTCGGCACGCATATCTGCGTCGTCGAGATCGAAACGCAGACGGGCCGAGTCGAAATCAAAAAATATGTCGCGGTGGATGATTGCGGCAAGGTCATCAATCCGTTGCTGGTCGATGGCCAACTTCAGGGCGGCATCGTCCAGGGGCTCGGCCAAGCGCTCTATGAAGAAGTGGTCTATGACGAGAACGGCCAACTCCTCACCGGCAGTTTGATGGACTACGCTCTGCCGCGGGCGGCGGGCTTGCCGCGGCTCAAACTGGCGCGGACGGAAACCCCGACGCCAGTGAATCCGCTTGGCATCAAAGGCATCGGCGAGGCGGGCACGATTGGCTCGACGCCAGCAATCGTGAGCGCGGTCATCGACGCGCTGGCGCCGTTCGGCGTCTCGCATATCGACATGCCGCTGACAGCGCAAAAGATTTGGCGCGTGTGCCAAGGCGCACAGAAAGCAAATGCGGGGCGGCGATGATCCCGGCGAGTTTCGATTACATTGCGCCGAAGAGTTTGGCCGAAGCGCTGCGCGCGCTCGCCGATCACGGTGAGGACGCGCAGATTCTCGCCGGCGGACATAGCCTGCTGCCGTTGATGAAGCTCAGACTCGCCAATCCGACGCTGCTGATCGATGTCAGCAAGATTGCCGGTTTGACCGAGGTAAGGCAGCAGGGCGATAAAATCATCATCGGCGCGCTGGCGACGCACTACCAGATCGAAAGCTCCGAGCTGCTCAAAAAAAGCTGTCCGTTGCTCGGTCAGACGGCGCGCGTCATCGGCGACGTGCAGGTGCGCAACCGCGGCACCATCGGCGGGAGTCTAGTGCACGCGGACCCGGCCGCCGATTGGCCGGCGGCGATCCTGGCGTTGGGCGGCCAGTTGAAAATCAGCGGTGCCAAAGATGAGCGCTGGCTCGATGTCGAGAAATTTTTTCTTGGCCCGATGACCACCGCAATCGCAGCGAGTGAGATATTGACAGAAATTCGTCTGCCGGCGGCAGCGCGCCGGTCTGGTTGTGCCTACCTCAAGATGCCGCAGCAGGCGTCCGGCTTTGCCATCGTCGGCGTGGCGGTGTCGCTGCGAGTCGATGTCAAAGGCCGCTGCGAAGATATTGGTATTGGTGTTACCGGCTTGAGCGATAGGCCTTTCCGTGCTCACCGGGTGGAAGCGCGGCTGCGTGGGAACAAGTTGACTGCCAAATTGATCGAAGCGAGCGCTGCGCTAGTGTCCGACGGCGTCGACCCGCTTGAAGACCTCCACGCCGGCGCTGACTATCGCGCGCATCTGGCGCGGGTCTACACTGGCCGCGCGATTCAAGCCGCTGCGAAGCGCGCCGCCAAATAATCCGCTCGCCGAGCACTGCGTACGATCCCACCCTCGCCCGCTTCAGCCGAAGGCTGATCCGCCTCAGGCGGCTGCGGGAGAGGGAAGGGTGAGGGTGAAAGCGCAGTGAAAATTCGCCCTCACCTCAATCCTCTCCCAGTGGGAGAGGAAGTAAGAAACATCGGATTAATGTTGACTGCCGGCGCGCGCTCGCCATTGAGCTGCGCCGTTCCAACAAAAAATCACTCGTCCAGCTCCGGGTAGTGGCGAAAGATGCCGTTTTGGTTGAACGCCAGCCGGCGCGGTGAGGCGAGATATTTTTTCAGGCGCGGGCGAACCGCGACGCGGTCATGCAGTGCGATGACGCGCGGGTAGTTGGGTTCGAGCTTCGCCATGGTTTTCGGAAAGGCGTAGCGCAACCCCTCGACCATTTGAAAAAGCGACAGATCGACATAGCAAAGTCTCTTGCCGAGTAGATACTTGCTGCCCTTGGGATTTCTTTCCATGACCGCTTCGTAGTAGCCGAGAAATTTCGGAATGCGCATCGACGTGAAATAGGACGCGCGCTTTTTAGACTCATCTTTTTGCTCTTCATAGTAGAGCGAGTTGGCGATCGGATGATGCACTGCGCCGACTTCGGCCATCCAGTCGGTTACGGTCAGCTGTAACTGATGCGCCCAAATCCGGCTCGCTTGATCTTTCGGTACCAGCCCGAGACGCGGCGCGAGAAATTGCAGGATGTTTGCCGTCTGGCCGATCATGAGCTTGCCGGCTTTGAGAAAGGGTGGAGCGAAGGCCGGGGTTTTGATCGATCGGTCTTCGAGAATTTTCATAATGCCAGCGCGACCGACACTGGGATTGCGGGCGACGTCGACGTAATCGGCGCCGGCATCTTCAAGCGCGAGTCGGACGAATTCGCCGCGGCCTTGGATCAACGGTTGGTAGTAAAGTTCGTAGCGCATCTTTGTTCTCCTTCATCGTCGAGGATTACCGGCGGAGGACGGCGATCTCTTCGCCATTAAGGTTCTTCAGGCTTCCGTGTGGGTAACCTGGCACTATCACCTTGGTTTTGTTTACCACGAAGATCGCGAAGGACACGAAGGATCGGAGGATCTCTATCAAAACCTTCGTGATCTTCGTGTCCTCCTTCGAAAATACCTGTGCGGGGATAAGAACGAAGAGGCCGCCTGGGTTCCGTCATACCCGCGAAAGCGGGTATCCAGGCTAATTCAGCGGAACAAACCTGGATTCCCGCGTGCGCGGGAATGACGAGTAGAGGAGAGCCCCATGTGAGGGGAATCCCGCCATTTTTATGCTCTGTGGGCGAGCTTAAGCTCATGACACACTTCGTGGTGAAAAGTTATCGCGTCACGCTACTTCAAAATCTTTCGCGCGAACTCGCCGGCCGGTTCGCGCCAGTTCTTGACCACATCCTCGCCGTAAAAGCGGACTTTCTCGAATTCGTCCGGCGTGGTGATATCTTTGGCGGCGGGTGTGTTGTAGCGCGCGAGCCATTTGGTGTCGACGTCGAAGCGCCGGCTGCCTTGGGTCAGCGCGCGCCCGTAAAGATCCTGGCCTTCCTTGCCGAGCAACCAGTTGATGTAGACTTTCGTCGCGTTGGCATGCGGCGCATTCGCCATGACTGCGACGGTGCCGAAGCCGTTGCTGCCGCCCATGCCTTCTTTGACCGATGCCAGCACTTTGATCGGCAGGCCGCCTTTGATGTAGGGATCGACGAAGCGTTGCGCCAGTGCGAGAGCCACGGCGAGATTGCCCTTGGCTAGCGAGACAGCGATCTGCTGTCCGTCGCGATGAATATAGAGGTTTTGCTCGGCGAGTTTTTGCAAAAATTCCTTGCCTTTGGCGCGCAGCAAATAGCCCCACAATCCTTGGCCGGCGCTCGGCACGCGCGGCTCGAACATGCCGATCTTGCCCTTCCATTTGGGCTGGAGCAAATCGTCGTAGGAATTTATCTCGCCGGGTTTGACCAAGTCCGAGTTGTAAAACGGCGGCACCGAGAAGTCGGCGGAGAACGAATAGATGAAGCGGTTGGTTTTGACGTTGTCTTCCCACATATGGCCGCCCCACCATTGCTTGGGATCGCGAACCTCGGCGAGAATCATATAGTCCATAAACGGCGCAAGCATGTTCTCATCTCTGAGCGGCTCCAAGGTGCCCGAGCCGCCATGCAGGACATCGAAGTGCCTCACGCCGGCTTTAAATTCGGCAATCGCCCGCTGGGCATTCTGGGGTCCCGGCGCGGAGAGCAATTCGAGCTCGATGCCGAAGCGGCTCTCGAAGGTTTCTTTAAATTGTTTGCGCAGCACTGCCGTCGGCGGGCCGCCGGCGACGACTTTGCCTTCCTTCTTGGCAGCCTCGATAATCCTTTTCCAATCTTCCGGCGCATCGGCAGACAAGGCCGAGCCTTGAAAGAGCGCGAGCAAAAGCGCGCCGAGTAAAAGCCAATTTATTGTTGACCACGCTGATGCCAGCGTGGAACTATTAAATGGGGTTTCCAAAGGGGGTTGAACATTCCCTTTGGTCAAGACCGGGGTCAATACCCCGGCCGCGAAGCGGCTTCGTTTATGGTTAATCCACAACCAGTGAATCATTTCGCGGTCTCCCTCATGGTGTCGAGCTGAAACTACGCTGCATTCCATAGCGCAGAAAAGCCCAAGAAGTCAAAGTGACGAGCGCAGATCTTTTTGCGCACACATATCCTGGTGTAGGGGCGGACCTGTGTGTCCGCCCTCCCGGACGGGCGACCACATAGGGTCGCCCCTACAGGGATGCGGAAATGGACATTTGATCTTCACTATAGTAGGAGGCACATACGGAAAGAGACATTCATGAGGTGGGGAAAATGAAAACCGTTCTGCGCGCGTTGCTTGTCATCGGATTGACCGTCAACGCAGGCTTTGCACAGGCGCCTTTCTTCCAAGACAAAACCATCACGGTGGTGCTCGGCGGACCGCCGGCGGGCTCGGCGGATTTGCGCACACGCGCCGTCGTCAACATTCTGCGCAAGCATATTCCCGGCAATCCCACCATCGTGATTCAGCATATGGGTGGCGGCGGCGGCCGGCAGGCGGCCAATCATGTTTACAAAGTCGCCAAGCCCGACGGGCTTACGCTCGGCAGCATGGGCGCGGCGCTGGTGGCCAACGCCGTGCTCGGTGAGCCGGGAGTGCAGTACGACATCGACAAGTTTATTTATCTCGGCACGCCGGACAGCTTGCAGCACTATCTCTTCATCACCCACGGCGATGCCGGCTTCAACAGCTTGGAGAAGCTACGCGCCGCGAGCAACGTGCGCATCGCCGCCCAGTCGGTGGGCCATCCGATTTACATCACCGGGCGGGTGTTCGCTTATATGCTCGGTTTGAAAGAGCCCAAATTCGTCGTCGGCTTTACCGGCCCTGAGATCGATGTCGCCCTGGCCCAGCGCGAGGCCGACGGTCGGGTCAGTACCGGCGACTCGCTGATCCGGCGCAACCGCGACTGGTTGGACAAGGGACTGGTGGACGTCCATGCGAGCATCGAGATTCCCAAGGGCGAACGCCATCCGCGTTTCACCCACGTGCCGGAACTTGGCAGCTTCGCGAAATCGGACCGCGAGAGAAAAATGGTCGAAATGTTTCGCGCCTTCCGCATCGCCGGCCAAAACTTTTTCCTGCCGCCGGGCGTGCCCAAAGATCGCGTGCAGATACTTGCCGACGCCATGCGTAAAACTCTGAGCGACCCCGAGTTCTTGAAAGAATACCAAAAGCTCTCCGGCGAGGCGGCATCGCCCCTGGCCGCCGAAGCGCTCGAGAAAGTGATCAAAGAGCTGCCGCGGGATGCCAATGTCGTCGAGCTATTCAACAAATTGGCAGGCGCCGATCCGTTGCCGGGCAGGTGAAATTTGTACTTTTCGATCGCCGTTGTTTTTTAAACAACGGAACAGGTATTTACTCGACGAGAGATCTTCGACTAGGGGCGATCGCAAAAACAAACAGGATGCCTATTTGTTGCGATCAGG
>JAERMN010000071.1 GCA_016844625.1 Deltaproteobacteria bacterium | reverse complement strand
CGTGATGCCGGTCAGAACCAGCGCGTTGCCGTGCACCAGTTGCTGCCAGAGCACGATGACCGCGCGCGTCGGCGCGGCAAGAAAGAAGGTGCTGATCCAGCCGGCGCGCACTGAGGTCTCGACGATCAAAAGCGCACCGAAGATCAGGCCTAGTCGCCAGGCGGAAAGTCTTGTGCTTTCAGACATGATTCGGATTATCTAACCGCAAAGAACACAAAGTTCGCAAAAAGGGGATTTCTATGCGCTCTCTGCGTTCTTTGCGGCTATTGTCTTAATTCTTGTTGTCCCACGTCTACGGCAAGAAGCTCAGGTCGACTAGGGCGTTGAGCTCGGCTTGTGTCAGCGGCGCGTTTAGAAATTTATTCCTGATGCCGTCTTCTATAATCGCTTGCAAGCCACGGATCGGTTTGAGGCTCATCGCCGCGCGGTTGTTGTAATCCCAAGTCTTGAGCACGGCGGATTCGGGGTATTTCATTTCCGCCCGGCGAATCCAGATTTTGGCCGTGTCTTCCTTGTTCTCGAACATGTAGTCGAGGGCACGTTGCTGGGCGCGGAAAAAGCCGCGCACGGCGTCGGGATTTTTCGCGGCGAAGTCGTTGTTGGTAAAATGCACCCGGGCCGAGAGTTCTCTCATTGCGACGATCTCGTCGCCTCTAACGACGACGCGGAGCTCGCCTTTTTCGACCCGATCCAATTGGAACGGTGCCACGGACCAAGCGGCGTCGGTCTGGCCGGTGCGTAGCGCCGTATAAACTTCCGGTATGCCGCCCAACGACACCGGTTCGGCGGGTTTCAGTCCTTTAGCTTTGATCTGGTCGGCGATTGCTAAAACCGCCATATGGCTCGAAGCCCCTGGGCGACTGTAAGCAACTTTCTTACCCGCGAGATCTTCGAGCTTCCGCATCGGCGTGTTGGCCAGCACGTACCAGAAGGCGTCCATGCCGGTGATCTCGGCAGCGACGATCTTGATCGGCGCCTTTTTCACAAACGCGCTGATGACCGAGACCGATCTGGGCGTCGCCGGAAACTACTGCTTGGACGTTCTCGCCGCCGCCGCGCGTAAATACGGCGTCGACGTCGATGTTGACGTCGCGGTAGAAGCCCTTTTCTTGGGCGATGTAGACCGGCAGCGCGACGGTGAACAAAATGCGGTGCGGCACGACCACGATGATTTTTGTGCGCGCGGCGGCGGCCCACGATAAGGAAACAAACGAGGGCGCGACTAGAAATAGGGCAAATAGGGCCGATAAGCCCAATGCGGAATATTTTTTCATTGTCGAATCTCCTTACTCTCTTTGCTCGGTTTGTTTGAAGCTCCTAATCGATTCTTCTCTGAGCGCGTCCCAGACTTGTGCCACCAATTTGCCGAAGCGGTCGGAAGAGATGATCGATGAGTCGCGCGGTTGTGGCAAGTCGATGGCGACGATTGCTTTTACTCTACCCGGTCGCGCGGTCATGATCATGACGCGGTGGGAAAGCTGCACCGACTCGTTAATATTGTGCGTGACCAAGATGATCGTTTGCTTGAGCTGATCGCGAATTTTTAGCAGCTCTTCGCCGAGAATAATTCGCGTCTGCTCGTCCAACGCGCCAAAGGGCTCGTCCATCAGCAATATTTTCGGTTCGAGTACAAGCGCTCGCGCGATCGCGACGCGCTGCTTCATGCCGCCGGAAAGTTCCGAAGGATAACGATCTTCGAATCCCGACAAGCCGACCAGACGGATCATTTCCCGCGCCTTCGTGCGCCGCTCGTCCTGTGCCACGCCGCGCATCTCCAGGCCAAACTCGACGTTGCCCAACGTCGTGCGCCAGGGAAACGTCGATTCCTCCTGAAATACCATGCCGAGCCACGGATGCGGGCCGGTTACTTTCTCGGTTCCAACGGTCACTTCTCCCGAAGTGGCGGGAATCAAACCGCCGATGATTCGCAACAATGTAGACTTGCCACAACCCGAAGGGCCGATAATCGAAAAAAACTCGCCGGCTTGGACATCCAGTGAAACTTCGTTGACCGCCGTAATGAGCGCCGCCCCGTTGTCGGCGTCGCCGAATACTTTGCTGACGTTGCGAAGCGTTAGAATGGACATGTTTCGGTCCCACGAGGGCGCGATGAATCGCCCCCTACATAGTACGATCCGTCAAAGGTGGCTTAACGTAATTGGAATCAAAAGAGGCGTCAAGGAGAATTAAGGGGCACTGGCGGAATGTCAATTTCTCATTTAACCTTAACCTCAAAACACCGGCATTAGGTATTAGTTATGAGCGAGCTAAGCTACAACCTCATCGAACCGGAAAAGGGTGTACCGATCAAAGCCTGGACCAAAGGCGTCGCTGTCGAAGCGGTGGCGGAGAAGCAACTGCGCAACGTCGCCTCGATGCCATTCATCTACAAATGGGTGGCGGCGATGCCGGATGTGC
Organism: Deltaproteobacteria bacterium; assembly: GCA_016844625.1. Lineage (GTDB taxonomy): Bacteria > Desulfobacterota > Binatia > UBA9968 > UBA9968 > DP-20. The sequence continues at coordinate 15,750 of JAERMN010000071.1, read as the reverse complement.
ATTGGGGGATCGGCGCGACGGTGGGGAGCGTGATCCCGACACAGGGGGCGATTATTCCTGCCGCGGTTGGCGTCGATATCGGCTGCGGCATGATGGCGGTGCAGACGACATTAAACGCAAACCATTTGCCGGACCATTTGAAAGCGCTGCGCACGGCGATTGAACAAGCCGTGCCGCATGGGCGGACCGAGAATGGGCGCAAGGGCGACCGCGGCGCGTGGGGCGAGATTCCCAAGCGGCAGATCGGTGTTTGGCGCCAGCTTGAGCGCGGCTATAAAATGATTACCGACAAATATCCCAACCTCAACCGCGGCAACGACGTCAATCATCTCGGCACGCTGGGCACAGGCAATCATTTCATCGAAGTCTGCCTGGACGAGAGCGATCAAGTTTGGTTCATGTTGCACAGCGGCTCGCGCGGCGTCGGCAACCGCATTGGCACGTTCTTCATTGAGCTGGCGAGAAAAGACCTGCGCCAGCATATTAAGAATCTGCCGGATAGAGACTTGGCCTACTTCGAGGAGGGCAGCGAACACTTCGACGACTATGTCGGCGCGGTGAGCTGGGCCCAGGAGTTCGCCCTGTATAATCGTAAACTGATGATGGAACAGTTGATCGAGGCAGCTACCGATGGCGGCGATTTGCCGCCATTCTCACTGACCGAGACGGCGGTCAATTGCCACCACAATTACGTCGCGCGCGAAGAACACTACGGTCAGGTGGTCTTGGTGACGCGCAAAGGCGCGCTGCGCGCCGGCAAGGGCGACCTGGGAATCATTCCCGGCAGCATGGGCGCGCGATCCTATATTGTCCGCGGGTTCGGCAATGACGAGAGTTTTCACTCGTGCAGCCACGGCGCGGGGCGTCTGATGTCGCGCAATGAAGCGAAGCGGCGCTTTACGATCGACGACCACATCAAAGCGACGGCAGGCATCGAATGCCGCAAAGATTCGGACGTGATCGACGAAACGCCGATGGCTTACAAGCCCATCGACGACGTCATGAACGCGCAGAAGGATTTGGTCGAGATCGTGCACACGCTCAGACAAGTGGTGTGCGTGAAGGGGTGAACGAGAAAGGCAAAAGTAAAAGGTAAAAAGGCAAAATAGGGAAAGACAATTTTCCGCCAATGTGCGTTCGACCACCATTTTTTATCAGTTCTCCAATCCCGGATTTTCCATGAACACCGACGGCGCGAGTTTCTGCTGTGTTTCCGGATGGCGCAGGGTTCGTTTCAGCACAAAATCGAACAGCAGCGGATTGTAGTCGTAGATGTCATTGAGCGCTTCGCGTTCGGCGCTGGTGATGAAGCCGTCGCTGGCGAGGGAGCGGGTGCGGATGAGGGCATTGATCGCCGGCAGCGGATAATCGCTGCCGTTGACTAGCCGCGAGTGCAAATCTTGGCGCTTGAGCAAGGTTGAGAAGGGCACGGGCATGCGGTTGAACTGGAGCATCGCCGAAATTTCGCCGAACACAAGACCGGCATACTTGGTTTCATCCATTAAGCGTAGGAATAGATCGAAGCAGTTAGCCTTTTTTGCTTCTCGACTATCGAGGTCTTCGCAGGTGCCGAGACTCGCGGCATGGGCGACGATCACACGCACGCCCATGTCCAAAGGTTTGCGCAAGCGCAGCGGATTGCCGAGTTGCTGATCTTCTTCCGCTTCGACCGCTTGTTCTTTGCCGGCGTGGGACAAGAGAATCATGTTGTGCTCTTTCATCTTGCGATAGAACGGCTCAACCGACTTGCTCGCCGGGTCCATGCCCATGGCATTGGGCAGCCACTTGACGTATTTCACGCCAGTCTTCGCCCACTTGTCGAGTTCCTCCAGCGCGTCAGTACGGTACGGATGAACTGAAATCACCGGCAAAAATAGATCCGAATGCTGCCGCGCTAGATCGACGACGTAATGATTGGGAACGTAGATGTTGGTCTTGGCGAGATTGACGCTGCCGTCTTGGTTGTAATGTTTGTCCAACGCCAAAATGCGATATTTTCCTTGGCGCCTGGTGCCGCGGGTGAGACGGATCAAGCGCGCGACATATTCTCGGTCGGTGTCATCGATGTTGCTTATCGCTGAGGCGCTGGCATAAATTAGAAACTTCAGCCTTTCGAGATTGATCCCTTCGCGCATTTTCGGATTGACGAAGGCATCTTTGACGCTGGTGCCGATGGCGATGATGTGGGTGTGAAAGTCGACGAGCCGCGCCGGATCGATGTCATCAAAAGCTGCATCGATGAGCTTTCGTGCAGCCGGCGAACCACTTCTCTCAAGCTCTTCGGGCTGTTTGGTGAACGCGCCGCCGATCTGGTCGATCAGACAACTGGACAGAAATAGCCAGCCAGCGAACAGCGCCAAGGTAAGTTTCACAGGATATAAACGGTTCATATCGTTTGACCCCGTGGACAGCAGTTTTCACGTTCGGAGGCCACTGTCAAACCGAGCTTGGCCAACCAGGTAATTATTCCCTTGCCGTAACTTTATTACCCACCTCGGCGCTAATGGGTAACCTGGAGGGCCGCGCAAATACTCGGAGTACGTCACAAAAGGAGTTGGTACGCGGTTTGCTCAATCAAACATCGCGGGTGGATGGTCGGTCACAAGTGTAACCTGACAAGAGAGCGATGAAATGAACACTGCCGAAGGGCTCATACTTGATTCGATGAAGCATCGAGGTTGCGGTATCCGCGCCGCATCCTATGAAGTCGGTCCGCATTCTTGGCTTCCCGAAGCCTGCGTTTGGCTGCAGACCGAGATCGGCTTGCGCCGAGTGTGGATTCATAGCTTCGCCCATTGCTTTGACGCGGAGCAGTTAACGTTTTCGCACAAACTAGCCGCTGATAATTGGGCATTCGTGGCGGCGAAGACGATCATCGATCGCGCTCTCGAAGAATTAGAAGTTGACGATAGCCCTCTTGCGCAGGAGCCCATAAAGCCGGTCACAAGCTTTTGGCGTTTGGCGCGCTATCCGTTGCGCGCGCTCGACCGCTTCAAATACTTCCGCCAGCATTGATCCTTTTGCCGCGTTTCACCGGTCGATTGGCCGGCGCCAATCCGTTGACAACTTTTCCTTTCTGATTCTCCCCGGTCGCTTTCGGCTTGACAGTATTCGCCGCGGTTTGTATTTGTCGATGACCACGCTGCTCACAGCGTGGCACTATTAAATGGGGTTTCCAAAGGGGGCGAGCATCCCCTTTGGTCAAGGGCGGGGTCAATGCCACGCCCGCGAAGTGGCTTCGTTTATTGAACACTCAAGACCGGTTCTAACATGCGGGAGGATTCTATGGACTTGCAGGAACTCAGCCAGTGGATGAAAGAGCGAAATCTCAAAGGCCACTGGGAACACTCGGAGTGGTCGCAGAGCGTCAAGCCTTATCTGTGGAAGGGCGAAGAAATCATGCAGGCGCTCAACTGGTCGGGCGAGTTGATCACCACGGGCGAAGCTGGGCGAAGAACGATTCAGATGCGCAATCCGGGATTGTCCGCTGGCATGACCAACACGGTGCATATTTCCGTGCAGCTGGTAAAGCCGGGCGAAATCGCCGCGGCGCATCGGCACACTGCGGCGGCGATTCGCTTCATTATTAAAGGCACGCCCAACGCTTACACGATCGTCGAAGGCGAGCGCTTCCCGATGTTCGAAGGCGACTTCATCACCACGCCCAACTGGACGTGGCATGATCACTTTAACAGCGCCACCGAACCGGTCATGTGGCTCGATGGCTTGGACGTTCGTCTCGTGACCCATTTGGGCGCGATGATCCAGGAGAATTTCAAAACTGCCCAGCAGCCAGTGGAGAAGCCGGAAAGTTACTCGTCGAAAGTTTTCTCCCACGCCCGGCCGTCATGGATTAAGAATTCATTCCAGGCGCCGCCCTACCGCTATCCCTGGGAAGAAACCAACGAAACCTTGCAAGGACTGAAAGAAAGCGCCGGCGATCCCTACGACGGCATTCTGCTCGAATATACCAATCCGGTCGACGGCGGGCACACCTTGCCGACCTGTTCTTGTTCGATCCAACTGCTCCGGCCTAATGAAAAAACCAAGTCGCATCGCCACACCAGCACGACCGTTTATTATTCGTTCCGCGGCCGCGGTATGACCAAAGTCTCGGCCAATGAATTCAACTGGGGCAAAGGCGATATTTTTGTCGTGCCGTCTTGGCAGTGGCACTCGCATGAAAACACCGCCAACGAAGACGCTATCTTGTTCTCGATCAGCGACCGGCCTGTGACCGAAGCGTTGGCGTTGTATCGGGAAGAGGTGGACGGGACGTAGGATTTAACGTCGAGGATAGAGGATGGAAGATAGAGGATGGTAAAATCAAATCCCGCGATCTTCCATCCTCTATCCTCCATCCTCGGTTTGTGCGCGGTTCAACTACTGCACTTTGTAGCCCAGCTCCTTGGCGACTTCTTTCGCCAAGCGATCATCGGCGAGATCGCTGAACGCCGGTTTCTTGTCGACGAAGCGGCCCTGGGCTTGAATCGACTTTACTAAATTGTCCATGCCCGCGCGTGTCGGCACGCCGTCGGGGCTCAAGGTTTTCAAAAACACCTCGTAGGTGGCCGCGGCGCTCTCTGGGTCCATCTTCAAGACCCGCATCATCAGCTCGACGCTTTTCTCTTTGGACTTGCGCACTGCCTCTTTCGCCGACTGCATGGCGCGAATCACCCGTTTGACTTCGTCCGGCTTGCCTTTGATGTCCTTGGCGAGGACGGTGAGGCCGCCGCCGGGCATCTCGACCAGCGAACCGATGTCGAGAATGCTCGGGAAGCCTTTCTTCTGCGCCATGAACAACGTCGGCGGATTGAGCGAGGCAGCGTCGAGAAAGCCGCTTTCGAGCGAACGGAGGATTTCATTGGGCGGCAGCGCGAGAATATTAAATTCCTTCGGCGCGATGCCGAGTTTTTCCAGAGCGATGACCAGCGCGACGTGGTTGGTCGCTCCCAAGCTGCCGGTGACGCCGATTTTTTTACCCCTGAGCTCTTGCACGGTTTTGAATTTCGGATGGGTTACCAGGGAATAAGAAACCTTGTCGGAGGAAACCCAGACTGCGCGAAACGGCAGTCCGCTCAAACTGGCACTCACTACGCCCGGACCGACACCGGCGAAATAATCGATCTCGCCGGAAATCATCGCCGGCACGGTAATCGCCGGCGACATCAGAATGATTTCCGGTTCTAGTCCCCGGTCGTGAAATAGCTTCCACTCGCGCGCCGCGAGCAGCGCCAGCGAGGTGACGCTCATGGCCGAGTTGGAGATTCTAATCTTGGTTCTTGGCTCTTGGGCGATTGCTGGCGCTACGGTCAACGCTATTCCGAATATCATGCTTACGATCGCGAACAAGCGGACCCGTTGAAACAAGAACGATCTGCGGTGCATAGAAATCCTCGCCTTAGATTCTTTTTGGCTGTGCGTGTTGATAGAGATAATTCACCACGAAGGTCCTAGCGCGGCAGAGCTGCAACCGAAATTCGGAATATCTCGCGCAAAGATGCCAAGGCCGCAAAGATCGGAGAAAAATGGTGAAGGTCATTAGTACGAATATCTATCTTTCCCTTCCGAACTTGGCGCCTTTGCGTCTTGGCGCGATTAATTCCGGCGAACTGGACCCCCGATAAAAACATTCGGGGGTGACGCCTTTGCGATAATTCTCATCGCGTTCTTCTGATACCCCGCAGCTTGCTGCGGGGTAGTTCATTCATCCGAACCTTTCGTGTCCTTCGTGCCTTCGTGGTGAATTCTTGTTTTCGCTCTTAACCGTAATCGTTCAATACGGCTCGAAGTCGCGCAGTGCCGGGAGAACTTCGCTGCCGAACAGTGTGATGGAGCGCATCAGATCGGCTTCTTCGATGGCGCCGATGTTAAACTCGCCCATGACGGTGTTGAACACGCCGTCGCTGGCCGCTTGTTTGATTTGTTCGATGACGGTCTTTGGTGAGCCGACGAAGGCGAGATTGCGCTGGCGCAGATAGTCGACATCGATCGCATGGCGGGCAATCTCGGCGCCGCCCGGATTGCCGCGCTTGGCGTGGTTCTCCGCTAATCTCAGATAGCCGATGCCACCGTCAGCTCTGGTGCCGAAGACGTTGGTGAAGCAATGTTCGAAATAAGGTTTGGCTTTCGCCACGGCCTTTTCATCGGTCTCGTCGACGTAAACCAACACCCAGTAACCGATATTCGGTTTGCCTGGGTGGCGCGCTTCATTCCACAGGCGCAAATATTCACGGTAGCGCGATGCGACTTCGTCGCGCGGCACTAAAAAGAGATAGCCGGTGTGCACGCCTTCGCGCGCAAGCAGCGCCAGGGTGTCGGTGTCGCGGGAGTGAATCCAGATCGGCGGATGGGGTTTTTGCAATGGTTTCACGCCAAGGGTGACGTTTTGATATTGGCGAGATTTCCCTGTGAAACTGAACGCGCCTTCGCTCGAAAGGGCTTGCTTGATGAATAACAGCGCTTCGTGGGTGAGCGCGCGGCGATTGTGAAAATCAGCGCCGTAGGGTCCGAAGAAATCTGGGACTATGCCTGAAACCAAGCCGAGTTCGAAGCGACCGTTGGCGACGTTGTCCAGCACGGCTGCGTCTTCGGCGATGCGCAGGGGATCGTAGAGCGGCACGACATTGCCCATGGTGCCGACGCGCAGCCGTCGGGTGTGGGCGGCGGCCGCGGCGCAGTAAATTGACGGCGACGGCATCCAGCTCTCGTTGGGATTGAAATGATGCTCGACGCAGAAACCATAGTCGAAACCGAGTTCGTCCGCCGCTGCGAGCTCGCGCCACAGTTGCGCGTAGCGCTCAGCCGCGCTCATGCCGGGCTTGTTCCAAACGTGGGAGAAGTGAGCGAATTTCATGTTGCCGGCCTCTTTTTTTTCTAGGTGGGCAAACTCTATAATCGGTTTGCGTGGTTCGCAACAGTGTCAGGGCGATTTGCTTTGCACCGGCGGGCCGATCTTTGACTACGGTTTGTCTTTTGAGCCGTTTGTTGTATTTAACTTTCCGCCAATGGCGCGTCGTGGGTGCGCCAGGTAATTGCCCCGCGCAAGGAGACTCCGATGGATCGTTGTAAAAAGTTGACGGCGGATTTTTCCGGAGAGCCCTTCCAAAGGGGTCAAGTCCGCTCTTAGCTCTTGACGGTGTCGTTTGCATCGAATACGGAAGCATCATGGCTCGACCGTTACGGATTGAATCCCCGGGCGCTTACTACCACGTCATGAACCATAGCCTGTCGCACCGTCGCTGAAAAAAGGATCATCTGTGGATGAAGTTAAGGGTAGCGCAAGACGGGAAGATTGACCGAAGGGCGCGAAGAATTGCCGATGCGCTAACCCGACCGACAAGTCTGTCTGGCGCGCCCGGCGCCGGCTGGAATGAATTCCTCACCATCGAGGGTCATCGATTCTAAGTGGTCTTTCTGTCTCAAGAGCCAAGAGCGGACTTGACCCCTTTTCCAATTTCGCTCGAAGTGTTTTTGCTTCGATGCCCCGCAGCTTACTGCGGGGTAGTTCATTACCCGTACTTTTTTTCCAGGTCTTTGAGCTCCGCGTTGCCTAAACTGGCGTACCACTTGCGCGTCTCTTCGATGCCCGGAGTGTTTTTGAAATAGGCGGCTTCCGTGCCGCTCTTTCTTAATTCTTCTAGACACTGGCGCATGCCGTGCAGCATGGCGACTTGCAGCACCGTCGGGATGCAACCGACCCGGCCGCCCAACTCGCCGTAGCGCTGCACCGTCATGACGCCGCGCGGCGGCACGCCGACCAGCGGCTTGCCGAGTTTGGCGTAGGCGAGAATTTCTTCTTCCGTGCGCGCGCTGACCCAAGCAGCGTCGGCGCCGGCCTCGATACAGGCTTGGGTGCGTTCGAGGCGTTCTTGCAGCGAGTCTTTGGCTTCCGAGCGCGCGATGATGACAAGATTCTCATCGCGGCGGGCGTCCACTGCGGCTTTGATCTTGGCGACGAATTCCTGTCGCGATATCAGACCGACGTCGAAGCCTTCATGGCCGGCGCGCTTGGGCGTCATCTGGTCTTCGATATGAATCGCGGCGACGCCGGCGCGGTCGAATTCCCTCACTGCGCGATAGACGTTGACCGCGTTGCCGTAGCCGGTTTCGGCGTCGCTGACGATGGGAATGTTCACCGCGTCGACAATTTCCCGCGCCTTGTTGATCATTTCCGTAAGCGTGAGCAGTCCCGCGTCGGCGAAGCCGAGGGAGCGGTGTTGACCGCTGCCGGAGATATGCACGAGGGGAAAGCCGAGCCATTCGACCAAGCGGGCTTGAATGCCGTCGTTACAACTCGGCGCCAGATGACACATCGGCTGTTGCATCATCGCTTTCAATGCTTTGCGTTTTTCACTTGTGGTCATTTCCATGTTCTTTGATCCTTTCTGAAACCTAATATCTATGAGTTATTTGCTGCCTGTCACAAGAGGACGGGTTTAAAACCCGTCCCTACATCACGCCCGTTGGGTTCCCGCGCGGGCGAATTCATCTCGGCGGCCGACGCTGGCTTGCAATAACTCTGGCGGGATGTTCTTGGCGCCGCCGAGCACTTCGGCGAAGATCGCAATCTGCGCCGCTTCTTCGACGATCAAATTAGCGCGCGCTGCGGCAGCCGGGTTGGCGCCGAAGGCGAGCACGCCATGGTTTTCTAGCAGCACTGCTTTGGTATTTTTCGTGGCGCTCAGTGCGTCGGCAATATTCGACACCGACTCGGCCGAACCGCGCGGGCCGTACTTGGCGAGCGGCACTCCCGCGGACATGTCGTTTCGCACCAGCGCTTCGTAGGAGCAGCCGAGGGCGCGGCTCGCAAGCGCGAAGCTAGTGGCGTAGGTCGAATGGGTGTGAACGACGGCGCCCGTCTCGGGTAATTGCTTGTAGACGATCGCATGCATGTGCACGATCTCGGCGTTGGTCGGATTGATCTCGCCTTCGATCAGCTTGCCGTCGAGGTCGAGCAGCGCGAGGTTCTCCGGCTGCAGATTGTCGAATGAACTCGTCGCAGTTAGCAGAATCGTATCCGTGCCGGGCACGCGCACGCTAAAGTTGCCGTGGTGGCTCATGGAGATCGCCCCGGTGCGGATTAATAAATTCGCGCCATCGATCACCGCTTGGCGCAGCTCGCTATGTTTCAGTGCCATATATCCTCCTGATCAAATTTCGGTTGCACACTATCGCGTTAGCGGAGAACCGCTGTCAAGCGGCGCAAAGCAAGGGGGGTGGTTCAGTTTGACTTCAATGCCGCATCGATGTAGGGGCAGGCCTACGTGCCTGCCCTCCGAACGGGCAACCACACAGGGTTGCCCCTACTATTCCACGCGACTACTGAAATACTCCCAGGCCCGGTTCGATACTTCTTCACCGGAGACTTGTGGGTAAATGATTTCCAGTTCCTCGGGCGTGAAGTAGCGCGGCTTGCCGGCCGACATGGCGCGCACCTGATAATTGGCCGCTTCTTCCATCCAGAGGGTCATGACGCAGACACGTCGAACATCTTTGTCGGCGACGTTGACACCGTGGCCGCGCAGCAGCATGGTGCCATGCTGGCCTAAGGTCTTTGCCACCGCATCGCCGAGCTCCCGGGTGCGAATCAAAGTGATCGGATCGAAGACTTGAACGTTGTTCTTGAAGACCGCGCCGGAAGCGTGCAGCGGGCGAATGGTTTCGCCCAAAGAGCCAAGCACGACGCAGCTCGGCGGATGAACGTGGCAGACCGATTGCACATCGGGACGCGCTTTGTAAATGCGCGCGTGAATCCAAAATTCGGTATTCGGCCGGCCGTCGCCGGACAGCTGCTCGCCCTCGACATCAAGCGTCAGGAGATTGTCTTGTCGCACCAGCGCCGGACTCATTCTCGGCGGAAAGATGAAAGTATCCGTGCCGGGAATGCGCGCGCTCACATGGCCGAAGGCAGCGGCGATGCCCTGCTGATGCAGGATGTGGCTAGCGGTTACGATGTCTTGTTTGAGCTGTTCGATTTCCATAGGGTCGCCCCTCGCCCGAAGCGTCGGTGCCAAATCCTTATGCTAAGGAGGGGGAAATGTCTACGGCTGGTCGAGCAGCACTGATGAGATTAACCCGGATTGTGCAGTTGAAACTGACACGAAGCGCGAGGCGCGGGCCTTGCGTTGCCAAGGCAATGGATCTCTACCTCTAAGCTTATGGCGAGCATGGGTGCAATCGAGCGGGTGTCTCAAATAGAGGCGGTTCATTGCGGCATAGCAAAAAGGACTTTGAAACTTTACGGTTGCGGTGCCTTCGCAACTCCAGGCCCACACCTCGCTCAACCAAGGTTGTATCTCCAACTGCGGAATCCGGGGTGAATGCGCAGAAAAAAAACAGGCTCGGCGGGTTGCGCCGAGCCTGTTGGGATGCGATCGCGATTTACCCGAGGAGATTAATTAGCAGTGGCGCTGGCGATGCTCGAGTAAGGTGAATTGGTCGTCGCGGTATAAGCGCGAACCCGGTAATAATACTTGCGGCCTGAGCGGAGCCCTGTATTCGAATAGGACGTGGCGCCAGCTCCCACAGTAGCGATTTGCGAATAGCTCTTGCCGCTGTTGCTCGAACGCTCGATTTTGAAACCGAGTTCAGCCGTAGAGTTGTCAGTCCAACTGAGATCGATGCGCTTTGAACCAACCGCTGTAGCAATAGGATTGGATGGCGCAGCGAGTGGCGCGACGACCGTGATCTGCAACGTTGCGGTGTCAGAACCACCTCTACCATCCGACACGCTGACGGTGAAACTGTTCAAGCCGAGATTGCCGGTACCCGGTGTGCCGCTCAAGCCACCATTGGCTGCGACTGATAGCCACGCCGGCCCGCCGGTTTTGGCGAAGCTCAGCGGATCGGCATCGGGATCGCTGGCGTTGCTGGCCAGACTGCCGGAATACGGCTGATCTTGTGTGGCATTGGGTTTCACGATCGGATCGCTAGTGAATGCCGGTGGGTTGTTAGTACCGGACCCGCCGCCGAGGCGGAAGTTAGCGATAATCGGTGCGGTTAGATCACCCGTTTGTGCGTTGTCGCGCTGATTCAAAATACCGGTCGGCAATCCGTTGTAGAGCACATCAGGATTCGAAAAATTTAGAATCCGCGGGCAGTAAACCGGACAGATAGAACTATAAGTCATGATGGTTGCAAACGAGCCGCTGATCCAATGGCCAAAGGAGAAATCATATGCGGCAGCGGAGGGATTGGAGCCAACGCTGCTGTTCTCGGGATTATGCTCCATGCCCATGTTGTGGCCATGCTCGTGGGCAAAGGTGCTGTTGGGCAAGCAGCCACGGTCGGTGGCTTGAAAGGCATAACCCGCAAAGCCCGAGCCGGGATTGCGCTGCACCCAGGCAATGCCGCAGTACGCGCCACCATTTTCAACGATCAATGACACCATGTCCGCCGAATAAGTATTGCGCAGCGCCGCCACACCCGGGTCGGCGGTGACCCAATCTAAGTCGGCATTCATATTGCCGCTATCGTTGTAGGCAACCTCGGCGGTGTGAGCCAAAAAGAACCGGGAGATCATCTGGCTATTGATGAACCCCGTGTTGGCTTGATCGACCGCTGCTTGGATCTGCGCTTGTATCTGTGTCGTGCCGCCCGCGCCGGTGCGCGCTTGCGGCGTGTAGACCGACAAGAGCGTGATTTCGACGGTGCTGTCAGCCGCGGCCGTCGACTGGCTGGTTCCACTGGCAGAGCTGCCGCTTTGAGACGGAGCAGCGCCCGTGATCGGCGGAATTCGATCATGACCATGGGTCGCATGATCATGGCCCCACTCCGGTTTGAAACTATCGCTATTGATTCGTTCGATGATCGTCCGGCCATTGGCGCCGGTGCGGATCGAGTAGATATCGCTCCCACTCTCGATGCGGCCGAACAGCAAACCTTCATGGTAGGTCAAGGTGACCTTGCTTTGGTTGTCGCCCGCGATCTTGCCGCGCCACACCAGATTGCGCGCGCCGCGCCGTTCGTGGCTGTGGCGCTGGGCCGAGACATCCGGTTTACCTGGAAGCGGGATCGTCAAACCATCGGGCGCTGCTGACAGAAGTGTCGCGTCAATATCGCCGATAAAGGCCAAAGTGGCATTACGGCCCGGTACGGTTGCTGTTGGCGACTGGCGAAACAGATGGGGGTGGTTTTGCGCCTGGGCCAGGGCTGCGGCGAGAAAAATGACCGCCATGCTCGCCAAGAGCGAGAAGCGTTGCCGTAGTGTGCCGAATGTTTTCATGAATCTTGTCCTTTCTCAAACTTACCTATGGGGTTCGATCAACTCCCTCGGTTACACAAAAACGTCTTGGTGAACAGTGCGCTCACTATCTCGGAATTCTCCGGATCATGAGCAGAAGCCGTGCCATGCGACGCTGACGCGGCTTGTCACGAAAATTTCTCTGCCCCACCTATTTTTCGTGTCTAGGAGATGGCGCTGTCATGACAAAGCTTCGCCAGGTGACAAAGGCTTTGACTCCTCTCCGGGCGGCCACGGCACTCTTGCAAGGTTTGACGCTATTTGAGGTTGACCACGCTGCTTGCAGCGTGGAACCATTAAGTGGGGTTTTCAAAGGGGGCGAGCATCCCCTTTGCGATATTTTAAATAGCGGCGGGGCTAAATTCCCGCCCGCGAAGTGGCTGCGTTTATTGCTGAACGAGATCGGTATCGCGCTCTCGACACAGCGGGACCGGGAATCGCTGTTGCGCTTTATCCTGCAAAAGTGCCGCGAGATTACCCATAGCGACGCTGGTTCGCTTTATCTGGTCGAAGAGAATGTAAAGGGCGAGCGCTCGTTGGGAAATGCTGAAATGGCGTGTTGGGGCGATGGCGTTGGGGAATCGGCCGGTCGGCCCTACAGTTTAGAACCGAGAATCCTGTTGGAAAGGAAACAGCCGCTGCGGATTTGCCGAGAGAATCTTCGCGATGGTGTGCTCGCTCAGATCGCCGCGGCCTTTTAAGCCATTGGCCAGCTGATCTTGGCGGAACGCGTCGCCGTGGGGAAAGTCGGTGGCGGTGATCAGAAAATCATCGCCGTTCTTGCCGATGATATAGGGCAGATCGTCGTCCATGGCGCAGGATACGAAAACCCGCTCGGCGAGCCACTGATCGATTTTCCCGCTTTTGCCGGCGCGCAAGCCTTTGAGCAAGCGCACGGTCCATTCAGAGCCTGCTTCCAAAAACGCCACGCGCAGTTTGGGAAAATCATCGAGTAGTTTCGAACCGAGAATTTGCTGGAAGGCGTAAAGCACGTAAGGTCCGCTGACGATGCCCTTGCCGAGCGGATGCACATGCGGCCGTCCGTCTGCATAGGTCGGACGCGGCACGCCTTGGAACATTTCCCGAATCATCGGACTGGAACCGTTGCCGACGTGAACGGTGATCGGCAGATCCTGATTCGCCGCCTCTTCGTAGACCGGCCAGTGATCGGGATGGGTGAGCGGCCGGTCCCACTCGATGCCGCGCGCGTAGATGCCGGCGACGCTGCCGAGCGACTTTACGCGGCGAATTTCCAGCACCGCCATGTCCGGGCGGCGCCAGGGCACGATGGCGACATACCAAATTCGTCCTGTGGATAGCGCGCACTGGGTCGCCATGAATTGGTTGTAGCTCCGCGCCAGCGCCGCTTCGAGCTCGACGTTCTCAGCTAAGCAGCCGAGCCAGATGGACGGAAAGACGACTTGGGTGTCGATGCCGAGCTCGTCCATGTAGCGCAAGCGTGCTTGGACATCGCGCATTTCTTGCACCGGGATCGGCACATCTTTTTCCGCCGCGCGCTTCATCGTCGTCGGATTGGCCGCGAAGAAGCGCAGCTTGTAGTCGATCACCCAGGCGGCGTTGTGCCAGCCGAAGCAAGTGTCTTCGGGAAATGTCACCGGGATCGGCCGCAACAGGTAGAACTCCGGGTCGAGATACTGCCAGGACTCGACGCACTCTTCGACGTGGGCGTCGCAATCGATTACGCGCATGATTTTTCAAGAAGCTCCTGTATCGATATACGCTCAACAACAGCTGAGAAATTCTTGCGGTAACTTATTGCACATATTTGCCCGCTGTCAAATCGTTCCTCTGCCAGCCAATTGTGTCTCTCGCTGCAAACCCGCCGCACACGCGAGTATGGATATTGTTTCGATATTTTCAGCCGTGGAAGAACCAAGGGCTGCTCTCATGCTTGAAACGCCGCGGTCGCGGCTGTAAAGAATCGTTAAACATTATGAAACAGCGCATAGGCATCGATTTCAAAGACGAGGGGCTGGGCAGCGAACTAACGGCGCAGGATGTTATCGAGCTCGCCCTTCAGGCCGAGCAGGCCGGCTTCGAGAGCGTGTGGCTCAACGAAGACATCGGCAGAGATTCGGTGGCGATGCTCGCGGCGATTTCAATGGCTACCCGGTCCGTGGGCATCGGCACGGCGATTATCAACGTATTCACCCGTTCCGCTTTTCAGATCGCCATGGCAGCGGCGACCCTCGACGAAATTTCCCAGGGCCGCGTGCGCCTCGGGTTGAGCGTCGGTCATCATCCGTGGAACGATTTAGCCCACGGCATTCCCATCGAGGCGCCGCTGGCGCGCTTGCGCGAGTATGTCCAATTCATTCGCAAAGCATTGAGCGGAGAGAAATTCACCCACGACGGCAGATTTTTTGCCGGCGTCAACTCGCGCTTAGGAGTCAAACCGCGCCGGCCCAACCTGCCGATTTTTGTCGGCGCGACGAGGCCGCGGATGGTGGCACTGGCCGGTGAAGTTGCCGACGGTCTGCTCACCAACGTCGTTTCGCCTTATTACATCGCGAATGCTTCGGCGCAACAGTTTCGCGACGCGGCGCGCCAGGCCGGGCGCGATCCCAATCAGTTGGAGCTGACCGCCATCGCCACCTGTTGTGCTTCGGATAACCGCGCTGAGGCATTGACACATGCGCGCGCGACGTTCATGCAGCGGTTTCGCAGCAACCCGGACCGCATGATCGGCACTCAGTCGCCGGAGTTTCGCGACGAACTGAATGCGCTAAAAAGTCTTGTTGAGCGCGGCGAAGTCGCACGCGCCCAAGAGCAAGTGAGCGAAGGACTGGCGACTTCATTTATCGCGGCGGGCAACGGAGAGAACATCCGGCGCACGATCGACGGCTACTTCGCCGCCGGCTGCACGCGCGTGATCGTGGCGCCTTTTCCGCGCGGCAGAGAGTCAGCGGAACGGTTGATCAAGGCGCTGGCGGATTAAAAATCTCAAACATCTCAGATTTCAATTTGGCGAAGAGATTCGCGCAAAGCATGTCCTGAGTTTATCGAAGGGACGCGCAGTACGCCAAGTTCGGAAGGGAAAGATGAATTATCTTGAAGAATGTTTTTTTACCGTTATTTTCCGACCTTTGAGGCATTGGTGTCCCTTCGACGGAGTTTACCCTGAGCTTAGTCGAACGGGATCGGGACATGCTTGGCGCGAGATAATCCGATTCGATCGCGACTCTGCCGTGCCAGGCTAACCTGTGTTTACTTCACGACCGCTTGGCTTCTTAACTCACTCAGCTCAGCTGCGCTCAAGCCGAGAATGCCTCCCAGCACTTCATCCGTATGCTGCCCGAGAGCCGGCGAGTCGGTGCGGATGCTCGCCGGCGTTTTCGACATGTGAATCCATGGCGCGAGCAGTTTCGTCGGCCCGGCGCTCGGGTGATCGCGATCGATGAACGCTTGGCGCTCTTTGATATGTTCGTCTTCGATCACTTCGCCCATCGACAGCACCGGTGCGCCGAAGTAATCGATGGCGCGCA
>JAERMN010000471.1 GCA_016844625.1 Deltaproteobacteria bacterium | reverse complement strand
GGCTGCTGGCTCTGATGGCGGTCCATATTTTTGCTTTCTACGTGCCGACTCACCTCGTGCTCCGTCGAGTCTTTGGGCGCTGAAATTACAGACGGCCAGACGTAGTTATCGGGTCGGACCAGCACAACTTCGTGATTTCACAAGAGAAGATATCCTAAAACGGATCCCTTAAGCGCTCAGAGGTGCCTTTTTGAGCCCGAAAAGCGGCTTCTAAGATAAACGATGCCCCGCGCCAACCATTACTTCTGTTGCTGGTCACCCCTGGCACATTACTCCCCGCTGTCACGGAGGAAAATGTCTCCTCAACTTTGCACGTGATCTTCGGCGTTATTTGCGCTGGGTTTTCGAAGGGAAATGGGAACAACAAGGCAAATCTTTTGTTGACAATTACTTCTCGGCAACTGCGTGTGTCTGCCAAACTCGATACGTGCCTAGGCCGTCTTGGCAAACCCTTCATTCACTTCTTTCTCGTAAGCCAGCAGCTTCTTGACGCTCGGGCGCTCCTGCATGCGCTGGAAATGCGCCGCGACGTTGGAGAAATCCGAGATGCTCACCTCCAACTGGGTGGCGCGGCGGCAGCACCAAAAGAAATGCGCGTCCGGGGCGGTGAAATGGTCGAAGAAGTAGTCACGCCCGGCGAGCATTTCGTCGGCGATCCGAAAGTTCTCGAACAGAGCTTCCGTGGCGAACTTGATCACGCTGGCGGACGCGCCCGGTGCGTCGCAGACCTTGGGCGGGTTGTTGATCCGGCTCAGATAGGGGTGGATGCCGCTGGAACACCAGGCAAGTAGCGAGACCGCCTTCAACTGGTCCCACGGATCGGCGGGCAGGATCTTCGCGTTGGGGAAGGTCCGATGGACTCGGGCGAGAAATTCTGCCGCTTGCGGAAATTGAGCGGCCGGACCTCGAAGTCGGCCCGCGCTTCGGTCAGCGTGATATAGGGCGCCAGCGCGCAGGTGTTGGGGGCGTAGTAAAGAGCGATTTCCATTCACGTCTCCTCATTAGGTTGATTGATCCATGGCGAATCTCGGCGCATCTAGTACCAGCGTGTGGCAAGTGCAACCCATCCAAGAATCGGAATCGGGGTCCGGCATCACAATCATTACAATCTACCGAAAACTCTTCCGGTCTGCTGTTAATTCGTCTCGAGCTTTTTTACCAAATCCACGACGCCTCGGGGCTGATCCATCAATTCCTTATAAAGCACTGCGATTTCCTGGCCGGTGATGGGTTCCATGTCGAGTCTCGACCTTTTGACCTCGTCCAGTAACTCGGGATCCTTCAGAGCTTTGTTATAGGCTTCGCGCAGAATCTTCACCCGTTCCAGGGGAACTGCCGGCGGCGCGACCATAGGCCGGCCTAACTCATCGCCAGCCAGAATCACGCGAGCGAAGCGACGGCCAACTTCCGAGGTTTTATATTTATCCATCAGTTCAAAAATCGTCGGCGTGTCCGGCAGCCGCGCATCGCGCTTGTCGCCGGCTTGAACCAGATGCCGGTCGAACCCCTTTTTGTCCCAACTGATAAATGGCTCCCGGCTAAAGTGAACCGTGACGCGCGTCGCCCGACAAATGATCTCGCCTCTTTCCATGGCGAGATCGACTTCGCTGCCGCCTTGGTAGCCGAGGACGCGTGTGAAACGCGCGCCAATGGTTTCTTCCAACAGGCGGGTGAATAGCGTGGTTTGATCCGACAATCCCGTGGCGCCGCATTTCGGCGGCTCCTTGGCTTTGATGATTTCGTCGATGGATCGGTACGGCGAGTCGCCGCGGATGTAAAGCATCATCGTGCCTTTCTCCTGCGAGCCGAGCCAGTTGAACTTAAGCACGTCAAACCTGACCTCGGGTTGCCGCACCATCTGCTGGAGGTACATATGCGTTTGAAACATGCCGATGGTGAGGCCGTCGGATTTGGCCACACCATATAAATAGTTGGCCGCGATCATGGACCCGCCGCCGGGCATATTCTGCACCACCATGCTAGGGTTGCCGGGAATGTATTTCCCCATGATTCGGCCAAACAGACGCCCCCAGAGGTCGTAGAGCCCGCCGGGAACCGTGCCTACGACTATGGTGATGGTTTTGCCCTGGTAGAAATTCGTTTGCGCTTGAAGCCCGTGCGGCGCGCCGATAAACAGGCTTAGAAACGCGACAGCGGCGAGCACGTTAATCTTTTGCATTCTGCCTCCAGTGTGATCTGATAAACCCACCGGTCACCTAATAGGTCCTCAAAGACGTTGCACACGATCTACGCTTTAAACCGTCTTGGTGGCTTGAACAATTGGAACAACCCCTTGGCGCCCATTGAACTTAAACCCCATGCGTCAGTTCTGCCGCGCGCGTGGCCGCAGAATCCGGCTAGGACAAGCACCGTTCGCAGCTGACGTTTTCTATGACGACTGCACCATTACCACGGCGTGGTGTACGCCCGCGGCTTGCTAAATCATCCTCGTTTTTAGCGTGTATCGCGAAAGATTGGCTGGCACAAGGGGAGAGAAAAGAGAAGTTCAGATACAAGTGTCAGCCTTTGTTTATCTGATATCGCCACTTTCTCCCCCGTTCTCGGTCGATCGTGAATCGGCCACCATTAGGAACTAAACCATACCTGACAGCTGTTTTGCCTTTGTTGAGAGCTGAAACCGGTTGCAACGCAAGCCGACGAAGCTGCTCAGTCTCGCCTATGAGCGAGCGCCCCGACAGGAAACAAATCAAGTCCATCCGACCGCTGCAGCGCCAGAGCCAATCAAAGCAAAACCGCAACTTTCACCAAACACCCTTGCGCTTGACGACTCGCCGGTGCGGCGATATAGCTCGCGACAGAACAATAGGTTGTTTAAATTTCCTATACGTATTGGTTGCTCGCATAGAGTTGGACCAGCCGGAAATGGGCGACGTGCGCGATCGGGCGATCGACTATCGCGCCGTGATTGCCACGGCAGCAATCGAGGTCATGATCGAGCTGCGGTAAATAGGGCTGCTAGGCAGTATAGAAACAGGGAGATATCCAATGACACGCATTGCCATTCTGACGCCCGACGACATGAACGATGAACAGCGCGCCGTGATCGACGCATCCAAGGCCAACGGCAAGCCGCATGGCGGGCCATTCTGGGCCTATATCCGCAATCCCAAACTGATGCAGACCCTCCACAGCATGGCCGACTGCATCGCCGACAGCACGCTGTCGGGCCGCGAGCAGCAGATCGCCACCTTGACCGTGGCGCGGTTCTGGAACGCCAACTATCCATGGGCGGCGCAGAGCCGCAACGGGCTTAAAGTTGGACTCAAGCAGGAAGAGATCGACGCCATCAACGCGCGTGGCGCGCTGCCGACCGCTAGCAAGCGCGAATTGCTCGGACATAAAATCGCCAACGAATTGCTCGCCGACAAGCGACTGAGCGATGCCACCTATGCTGCCGCCGAAGCCGCCTTTAGCACTGAAGAGCTGGTAGCTCTGGTTGCCCGGGTCGGCTCTTTCTCGATGACCTGTTGCACCGCCAACGCGTTTGATATCACGCCGCCCGACGACGTGCCGGACCGCCTGAAGCCATAGCAAACGCGTTGGCCCTCAATTGACAGCGGCAAATCCTACGAATGGCCTACACGGCAATCGTTCTGTAGATTTCAAAGCAATCGATAAGGAGAACGCCGATGAAGTACATGATCACCTGGTCCGAACGTCCGCAAGGTTCACCCATAGAATACGAGAATGCCCAGAAGCGGATACTGGAGGTTTTCACTCAATGGAACGCACCCGCCAATTTCAAAATCGAGTTGTTCGTTATACGAGTGGGTGATTGGGGTGGGTATATGATGTTGGATTGCGATGATCCGCTGGCGGTTCATAAGTTTTGCTCGATGTTGCCTGCTTTTGAATTCGAGGCGCGACCCGTGGTTCCCGTTATGGACGCCGTCCGGGTCGAACTCGAAGCGATTGCCTGGCGCGACGGGCTGAAGCGCAACTGACAGCTAGGAATTAAACAATACCTGAAAGCTGTTTTGCCTTTGTTGAGAGCCGAAACCGGTTGCCAACGCAAACCGACGGAGCCGCTCGGTCTCGCGTTTGAGCGAGCGGAGCGATCTGGATCACTTTGCGCGCCACCGACCGCTGCGCCACCCAAGCCAGCCGAAGTAACGATTTTCGTCAAACAGAAAGGGGATTGACAGCTCCCCGGTCCGACGATATTGCGCGTGGCGTAAATTTTCTATAAATATCTATAGATATTATCAGCACAAGACCAGGAGGTAGGATCATGGCAACCACAACGGAGCGCCCTCTCACTGATGCGCTCACCGCAATGGAGCTGCTCGACGCCGCCCACTGGGCGCCCAACCACAAATTGACCCATCCCTGGCGTTTCCACGTGTTCTCCGGAGAGGGGCGCGAGCGATTGGTCGGAGCCCGACAGGCGGCAGTACGTTGGGCTGCGGAGAAAAAGGGTGAGCAGGCGAGCGAAGACGCTCTCGGCTTCGCTCGGGCGAAGTGTTTTTCGTCCCCGGTTCTGATCATCGTTTCCATGGTGGGCGATGAGAAAAAAATTGTTGACCAGGAGAACTATGCGGCCTGCTGGTGCGCGATCGAGAACCTGCTGGTCGCCGCCACCGCGCGAGGCCTGGGCAGCTATCCCAGCACGGGCGACTGGATCGACCAAAATTTCGTTGGCCCCATTCTCGGACTCACAGAGAAAGAGCGGCCGGTGGCGTGCATTTTCTTGGGCTACTCCGAGCAGGAG
>JAERMN010000470.1 GCA_016844625.1 Deltaproteobacteria bacterium | reverse complement strand
AAAAAGGACAACATCGAATTCGAACCCGAGAAAGGCGTGAAGATCGAGCAGCTGGCAGAATCGGCAAATGTCGGCGATATGCTGGAGAAGGGCGAGATCAGCGCGATGATGACACCTCATCCGCCAAAACCGGTGCTGCGCGGCTCAAAGAAAATCAAACGGCTGTTCGACGACCCCAAAGCCGCGGACCTGCGCTACTACAAAGAGAACGGCTTCTTCCCGATCATGCACGTGGTCGCTTTCAAAGACGACGTGCTCGAAAAATACCCCGAAGCCGCCGCTAGTCTGTTCAAAGCGTTCAGCGACGCCAAGAAGATCTGCCGCGAGTTTTACGCCGACCCGAATTGGTCCTGGCTCGCCTGGGGGCGCCAGGCCTTCGAGGAAGAAGAAAAACTTTTAGGCTCCGATCCGTGGCCGTTCGGCATAGAAAAAAACCGCGCAAATCTGGAACGCTTCGTCGGCTATTCGCTAGATCAGGGTTTGATGGCGAAGAAGCTGGCGGTGGAGGAGTTGTTTTTGGCGCTGAACTGAATTTCTTGACCGAATAAAGATCTGTTCCCGGTTTTAACGTGACATATGAGCTAGCCTCGAGGACTTTAACGGAGCGGCACATAGAGGACTTGTCCTTCCCATTCACCGTCAAGGCTGTATTCCTCAAGCAATGAGAATTCCAGGGACACAATGCTGGTTGTCGGCCAAACTACGAGCCGCGTTTTTATCGACGTGTCAGACCGAAGCTCGGATGACGACGATGATGGCGGATAACTAACACACGGATCGTCTCGTCGTTGACGACACGAAACAATACGGCGTAAGGAAACCGGTGCACGAAACCGCGGCGGATGTCGCGTTCGACAACCGGGAACTGAAACGGATTCGATCGAACTAGGTCAATCACCGCGTAGACTTCGACGCGAAACTGGTCACCGAGGCCGGGACGTTGTCGGTTGTAATATGGGCGCGGTTGAGATCGGATACAGTGAGCGGGTGATAATCGACAATCATTCAGATGCGCCACCGGTACGCCGAAGGAATTCGGCGTGATCGATGGGTTGAACTTTGCCAGATTCGATTTCAGCATCACGTTGTGCGGCGAGTTGGATGCCCTCGGGGTCGATTTCGCGGTTGCCTGCCGCCTTAGGATCGCTAACTAGACTTTCCCATGCGACGGTAGCAAGCCGTTCCCGCTCAGTAGGCGAGAGCGAAAGTATTTCTTTCTCAAGCTCGATGATTGTGCTCATGGTTCGAAGTATAGCCTGGAGCCGGCAGCCAACGCAACGAGACTAACATCCACTGGCGACCTATCATGCATGTGGCCGCGTCTCGAGGATGAAGTGCTCAAAAAATATCCCGAAGCCGCCGAGAGTTTGTTCAAGGCGTTCGGCGAAGCCGACAAAATCTGCCGCGAGTTCTACGCCGATCCGAACTAGTCTTGGCTCGCCTGGGGCCGTCAGGCGTTCGAGGAAGAAGAAAAACTATTGGGCGCCGATCCATGGCCATTCGGCATAGAAAAAACCGCGCGAATCTCGAACGCTTCGTTGGCTACTCGCTCGATCAGGGTTTGATGGCGAAGAAGAGGGCGGTGGAAGAGCTGTTGTTGGCGCTGAATTGATGATGGGGCTAACCAACGAGTATACTGACCAGTATATTACCGAGTCCAAAAATCACAGTCCCGTAAAATTTAGTTTTTCGATCAATAAGTTGTCAATCAGTTTCCACTTAAGGTCAGGTTAATATACGTGGTCGGTATATTACCAATGTACCTGCAACATTTTCTGCCCGGGTTGCGCTATTGTTTGATCACTCGACAGCGTTGGCCGCGATGGGCTACGGATGCACTGATTGCGTCGTTGTCACTGTTTGGAATCAAGAGATTTGTGTTTGCGCCATTCTGGCTGAACGGGTCGTGCCCGGTGAGGTTCAGTTCTTGGCAGGCTTGCCACCAGCCGTAGACTGTTGTGACGACGTTTGGATGTAACGAATCGTTATACTTTACTTTTAGTTTTACTCTTCCGGTTTTGGTTTCGAGAAAAATCCATTCGCCTTCGGCAATGCCCTTGGCCTCCGCGGCATTCGGATGAATTTCTATGAAGGGCTCCGGAACCGCGCGTCGCAGTCGCGGGATGTTGCGGTGTTGTTCGTCGCAGAAATGGATGTCTCGGAAAAAGGTCAGGGTGAGCGGGTATTGATCGTTGGCTTGATCGCTGGTTTCGAATTGCGGCAAAGGCGGATAACCCGCTTCGGCGAATGTCGTTGCGTAAATCTCGATCTTGCCTGTCGGCGTATCGAAACCGCGCGGCTTTTCGTTTAGCGAATCGATCTCGGCGTATTTTTCGTACCGTGTTATGACCGGGGCGCGCATGCCGACGGGATTGGCTCTTAATTGTTTCGTCGTGAGACCAGAAGGAGCGAGCTGATGAGCGTATGCGGCTTCGATGTCTCCGTCGAAAAAATGTTGGCTTAAACCCATACGATTGGCCAAGTCGAAAATTATCTCCACTTCGGAGCGCGATTCGCCAACTGGTTTCGCCACTGCGGGGCGCAACTGTGCCCAGCTCAGCGTGTCCTCGGCGATTTCGAACGATGGCAGCAGCGCTTCGCGCTCCCAGCAGGTCGTTGCCGGCAGAATCAAGTCGGCGAAATTTGCGCTTGGATTAATCGTCGTGTCGACGTGAACGTAGAAGTCGAGCGCTTCGAAGGCGGCTTTGCCCCGCAGCGGATCGCCGTAACCCAACAATGGATCGGTACCGAACAAGACCATCGCTTTGACGGAGTAGGGCTTCTCGGTGAGAATGGCATCGTAGACTTCGGCGGCTTGCACCAGTCCTGGATCGACGGGCGGGCCGAGCGGATGTTTGTCTCTGCCGAGACGCAGCTGCGCTTTTTCTTTCGGGAGATGCTCGCGTCCGGTGATCGGATTGGTCAGCGTCGTTGCAAACAGAACATTGCTGCCGCGCTGGTCGTACTGTCCGGTGAGGGCGTAGAAGATGCACACCGCGCGGTTGGTCTGCATCGCGTCGTTGTCTTGTTCGAGGCCAACCCAAGTGCAGTAGGTGGACGGTTTTACTTTTGCGAATAGGCGCACCGCGTTTCTGACTTCTTCGGCTGGAACTGTCGTGATTGTTTCGGAGCGCTCCGGCGCGTATGGCGCCACGCTTTGTTTTAAGAGTTCGAAAGCAGGCCGGCAGGTCACCGTATCACCGCCGACGAGTGTGACATTGTGTGCACCGAACAGAGCCGCCCGTCGGATTGAGGATTCAATTGGAGCGCGGACATTCTTGTCCGCGTTATCATCGCGGGTTGGAAAACCCGCGCTCCTTTGGGCTCGATACGCGATCATCCTACCGCTTTCTTCATCGTGGATGTAAAAGGTTTGAGGATCGCCGTCGGCAATTAGATCACGCTCCGTCAGAAGGTGTCCGTCGTCGTCCCGTACGAGAAACGCCGCGTTGGTCCAACTGCGGGCGAATTCTGCGTCGAAGAGGTTTTCTTCGAGCAGGACATGGATCATCGCCATCGCTAACTCGCCGTCTTTTCCCGGACGGACGCGCAGCCAGCTCTCCGCTTTTGCTGCTAGCGTTGTTCGGCGCGGATCGATTACGATCAGCTTCGCGCCGCGGTTTCTAGCCCGATTGATTCGCACGGCTTGCGCCGGGGAGGTTGCCGGCGGGTTGATGCCCCAGATGAGCATGCATTCAGTGTTGTCGAAGTCGGGCAGCGGCATGCCGATGCCGTAGGTGTATTTGGCGCCGACGCGACGGTTCCAGGTGCAGATGTGATTAGATGTCAGCAGATTCGGACTGCCGAAAGCATTCGCCAAGCGTTGCAGCCAGCCGTCGAAGTCGATGGCCGCGCTGCCGGCGGTCGTCGCGCGCGAAAATACCACGGCCTCGGCGCCATAGTTGTCTTTAATTTCGTTTAACCTTAGCGCGGCAAGATTGAGCGCTTGCTCCCACGTGATTCTGATCCAGCCGGGATCAGGATCGCCCTTGGGGCGCGTGCGCGCCATTGGGAATTGAATTCGATCCGGCGAGTAGACAATCTCCGGTGCGGCGCTGCCTTTAACACAGATGCAGCCGTTGGGATGATCGGGATCGGCGTTGACTTGAGTCAGTCGTCCGTCATCGACGGTGGCGATGACGCCGCAGCGCGACGTGCACATGGCGCAATAGGTATGAAGCTGGGTGGCCATTGAAAGTTTTGCTATTGCCCTAGTGTCGGCGGCTGAGATATTACTGTGAGGTAGTCCATAGAATCAATGTGCAATCGATAAACGCGGGGGAAATAATATGGCCCGTATCGCCCATATCGCTGTCAAAGTTGAAGACATTGAGCAGTCCGCTCAATTCTATGAAAACGCCCTAGGCTTCGTGCCGACGGGAAAATCTCGCTCGGAGAATCGCACGCGAGCTAGCTTCAGCGACGGAGAAATCAATCTGACGCTGCTGCGTTACGATAGCGAAGATGCGGCGATGGCGCAGGCCGCGGGTCAGGGGCCGTGCATTCACCACTTCGCGATTGAAGTGGATGATGTCGCCA
>JAERMN010000469.1 GCA_016844625.1 Deltaproteobacteria bacterium | reverse complement strand
CTGGCCAATAATAAACGCCGCCACTTCGCGGCTGGGGCATAAACCCGGGGCCTCTTAAAATATCGCAAAGGGGATGCTCGCCCTCTTTGGAAACCCCATATGAACGGTTGACCGCGCTGCTTGCAGCGTGGTCAACCGTTCATCATCACCTTATATGGTGGCGAGGGAGCGGGTTCAAGGTGAGCCCTGGAATTGCCCAAGGCTAGCTGGTAGAGTGCCGAGCCGTGAATACCAAAGGCGTTAATCGCGCTTCCACTTTCCGGTTCGCTCGATAATTCCCGGCTAAACCTCAATGCAGTACCTGGCCATTTGCGAGGACGATCTCCTGTTTCAGTTCATGCGTAACGTCGCGGCGGAACAAGGCGATGTGCGCTATCTGGTGCCCAATGAAAAAATCGCGCGCCGAATCAGACGGCAGGGCGGCAAGGTGCGCCACGGCGATCTCAACAAAGAAGAGACGTACAAGAAGCTCAAGCTGCACCATGTCGATCAGGCGATCGTGTTTGTGCGCGACGCCGACGATCAGATTGCGGTTTGCCGCTTGCTGCGTGCATTGGACAAGAACGTTTCGATCGTTTCTTTGATTTCGGAGAAAAACGGTAAAAAAGAAGCCAAAGACTCGTACGACCCGTTGCTGCGCCACTTGCAGCTCGCCGATATCTTCGCAGAGTTCTGCGCCGTGCAGTTGCTCGACACGTTGAATATCAAAAAGGTCGAGCGCATTCGCTCGCTGTTCGGCGAGGGCAAGAAGATCCACATTCTCTTGCAGCATGATCCCGATCCCGACGCCATCGGCAGCGCGTTGGCGCTGCGCGAACTTTTAGGCCGCAACCGCGCCACCACGCCGATCGTTACCTTCGGTGGCGTGACCCGGCCGGAAAACCTGGCGATGATCCATTTGCTGGAGATTCAGATCGACCGGATCACGCCCGGCGATCTGCACAAGGACGGCGCGCGCGTGGCGTTGGTCGACGTGCAGCCGCCCTATTTCGAGCAGCCGCTCGGCCGCGTCGATTTGGTCGTCGATCATCATCCCAAACGGAGCAATTTCAAAGCGCGCTTCGCCGATCTGCGCAGCGGATACGGCTCGACGGCGACGATTTTTACAGAATATCTGCGCGCTGTCGGCATGGAGCCGTCCCAGCGTCTGGCGACCGCGCTGCTCTATGGAATAAAGACGGACACGTTGTTTCTCGAGCGGGGCAGCAACCTGGCCGACTTGAGCGCCTTTAACTTTCTCTATCCGATCGCCAACAAGGCGATGATCACGCGCATCGAGCGGCCGGCGCTGCCGCGCGAAGATCTCGAAGCGATGGGCCGGGCGCTCAGCCGCTTGCAAGTCGACAACGGTGTCGCGGTAATTTACCTGGGCGAAGTGAATCGCGAAGACGTGCTCCCGCAGATGGCCGAGTTCTGTTTGCAAATCGAAGGAGTCGACTGGGGCGTGGTCTCAGGTCTCGTCAACGATCGTGTGGTCATTTCCGTGCGCAACGTCGGCTACGTCAAAAGCGCCGGCGACATCATGAAAAAGCTCTACGACGACATTGGCAGCGCCGGCGGCCACCGAGCGATGGCGAAAGCCGTCGTGCCTCTCGATCGCTTTAAAGAACGCTTCGGCGAAGTGAGTGAAAAAGTGATCCGCGAGGCCATGCTGCCGATGATCGTCGACCGCGATCAGATCGAGCTCGAGCTGCGCTGAAGCGAGAAGAGCTGGAGTGATGGAGTGATGGAGTATTGGAGTGGTGGGTTTCGGATTCGGCCAGAACTCCAACACTCCACTACCCCATCACCCCAACCTCCTCCCCATGTCGGTTTGACAAGCGAAGCTGGGGCGCGATAGGTTCGGCTCATTCGATACCGATCGGGAGGGCGTTATGGAATGTCTCAATCTAGAGCAGAAGATCGACGAGGCGCGCGAGCAGAAGATCAGAAACAGCCACTTATTCGGCACTGAGAACTTTCGCTCATGGATGCTTTACTTCGAGCCCGGCGACGAGACGCCGATGCATTTTCATCAGAACCCGGAAACTTTCCTGGTAATTCAAGGCGAGTGTTCGATCAAGGATACTAAGGGTGGCGAGCGTGTCTTCGCCAAGAACGACATCGTCTTTTTTGCCGCTAAAGAATACTATCAACTGCTCAACAAGGGGACCGAGCCGCTGGTTCTGTTCGGTAATCGTTCCGAGCCCTTTGGCATCGGCATCACGCGAGCGGAACAAGCAAAATAGTTCAATCAAAGTTGATTTCTAATTTTCGGAGGAACTCATGCCTAAGCTAAAACATTTAGCCATTCGCACGGAAGATACCGGTAAGCTCGCGACCTTTTACATGGATGTCTTTGAAATGCAGATCTTGCACAAAGACAAGCAGGAAGGCGGCGTGATTTATTTGACCGACGGCTATTTCAATTTGGCGATTTTGCCGAACCATGAACAACAGTCGCCCAATGGTTTGTATCATTTCGGCTTCGAGGTCGAG
Source organism: Deltaproteobacteria bacterium (assembly GCA_016844625.1). GTDB lineage: Bacteria > Desulfobacterota > Binatia > UBA9968 > UBA9968 > DP-20. The sequence continues at coordinate 2,875 of JAERMN010000469.1, read as the reverse complement.
AGCGGCGAGAAAATTGTCGATAGAATGAAAAAGTTCAATCCCAACAAGTTGCCGAAGCAGCGTCCCAACGGCCGGCCCTATGCCGAGACGCGCGGATCGGATATCGACGGCAACTACTTCGATATTTCCGAGCATGGCTTTCAAGTCGTCCAACCGGTGGGCGGTAAGGAAGAGAATTAACAATCTCGCACAAACGTCAAGGCAAGGAGGAAAACATGCCTAAGCTGAAACATCTGGCGATTCGGACCGAAGATACCGGCAAGCTCGCAACCTTTTACATGGACGTTTTTGAGATGCAGATGCTGCATAAGGACAAAAACGAAGGCGGGGCGATATTTCTCACCGACGGTTACTTCAACCTCGCGATTCTGCCCAATCACGAACAGAACGCGCCCAACGGTCTGTACCATTTCGGTTTCGAAGTGGAGAGCGGCGAGAAGATCGTCGAGCGAATGAAAAAGGTCAACCCCAACAAGCTGCCGAAAGGTCGCCCCAACGGTCGGCCCTACGCCGAGACCCGCGGCTCGGATCCCGATGGCAATTATTTCGATATTTCAGAGCATGGATTTTCCGTGGTGGTGCCGCTGGGCGAAGAGAAAAAGAGCAGCTAGCGCGCCACCGCGTGCCGCAGGTTCAAGTAGTTCAAGACGTTACGGCTGAGGGGACTGGCTACTTTCTCAGATTTTTGAAAAGTTGCCTGTCCCCGTTCTTGCGCTCGGCTATCATGTTATACAAGAACAACCGTTTAGTGCAGCGGCTGGTGTTTATTGGGTTGTTAACGGGTAGTTTGCTGCCATTCTTCTGCGCGCCCGGATTCGTCGCTGCGCAAGCCAAATCAAACCTCTCCTCCAGCGTCACCAGCGAAAGCATGACGCATGTCTGGGTGGCGCGCGAGCGCGGCTTGTTCAAAAAATATGGCGTCGACATGCAGTTCATTCTCATCCCGGCCATCTCGTCAATGCTGGCCTGAGCGGCGCGGAGCTCGCCGGCATCGCCAACTTTAATCAGAAACTAGATTTTCGCCTAAACACGCGCCCCGACATCAAGAAGCCGGAAGATCTGCGCGGCAAGCGGATCGCGGTCAGCGGTCCAGGATCGACGTCGCATCTGGTGTCGATGTTGGCGCTCCAGGGTCTCAGCATCGATCCAGCAAAGATTACTTTTTTGACCATACCGGGGACGGAAATGAACCGGCGCTTGGCGCTCGAGAGCGGCAGCGTCGACGCCACCACGCTCAGAGGCGCCATGGGCGATCTCTACGCCAACAAAGGTTACACCTTGCTGTATAACTTAAAGTCCGCCGGCCTGACCTTGCCGCAGAACATGCTGGTGACGACGCGGCGCACAGCGGCGACCAAGCCGCAGGTGATCGAAGGCTATTTGAAAGCGACCGTCGAGGCGATCGCGATGATCGCCGATCCAGCGAATAAGGAATTAGTCAGCCGGCTCATGGCAGCGAACCTGCGCTTGAGTAATCCGGCCGATGTCGAGGAGTCCTATCATGCCGTGATCAACAACTATGAGCGCGCGCCGCACACCAGCGTGGAGGGAATGAAGCGGCTGCAAAAACTCTTAATCCAGCTCAACCCAAAGATCGCCGAAGTGCGCGTCGAGACACTCATCGACAACTCCTTCATGAACAAGCTGGAGAGCTCCGGCTTTATCCAGAATCTGTATAAGAAGAATTGAACAATTACGCACCCCCTGCCCATACGTTGCGATAGATAAAACTTGGGGTTATGCCGGGATTCCTGTGAGGAGGAATTCACCACAGAAGCACAGAGTTCGGAGACTTTTTAATCAAAAACTCTTTACTCCGCGTCCTCTGCGTCTCGGCGGTGCAATCTCCGAGCCGTGTTTCACAGGAAAGGCTGAAGAACCAAACTTGGAGATCGTGAGCCGTGCGAACTGAAAACATTGCGGTGGTGGTTGTCGGCGGCGGCAGCGCCGCCTTCGAAGCGGCGGTGGCGGCCAAACAGGCCGGTGCGGCAAAAGTCGTCATGATCGAGAAAGCGCCGGAGCCGGAGTTTGGCGGCAACGCGCGCTATTCGCACACCGGGTTTCGCTGGGTATTTACCGGTGCCGATGAGATTCGCCGGTTCCTGCCCGATTTGGATGACGCGACTTTTCAAAAATTAAATCTACCCGCGTATTCGTCGGAATTATTTCACGCCGATCTCCAGCGCGTTACGCGCGGGCGTATCGATCAGACTTTGGCCGACGTGCTCGTCAGTCAGTCCAACGCCGCGATCCACTGGATGCGCGAGTTGGGGATCAAATGGGAAATCGATAGCCATGTCGTGATCGATGGCCGTTACTATTTCGAACCGGGACTGGTGATCCATCCGGTCGGCGGTGTCGGCGGCGGTCTCGGACAGTTGGGTCAGTGGCGTGAAATCGCTCTCGGCATGGGCGTCGAGTTGCGTTACGAGTCGAGAATGAAAGCGCTGCTCGGCAACGACCGTTACATCGAAGGCGTCGTGGTCTCCGATCCGAAGGAAGAATATGAAATTAAAAGCGGATCGATTATTTTATGCGCCGGCGGTTTTCAGGCCAATCCGGAAATGCGCGCGCGCTATCTCGGCGCCAACGCCGATCTGATGAAAGTGCGCGGCAGCCGCCACGATACCGGCGAAGTGCTGATGACGACCTTGGCGCTGGGAGCGAAGGCCGCGGGCCACTGGCAAGGCGCCCACGCGACGCCGATCGATTCGACCTACCCTGACGTGGAAATTGGCAGCAAGGCCAATCGTTACGGTTATCCCTACGGCATCACGGTCAACACTTTGGGCCAGCGCTTTTTCGACGAAGGCGAAGCGCGCCATTCCTACACCTATGCTAAAACCGGCTGGGCCGTGCTCGCTCAGCCGGGCGC
>JAERMN010000468.1 GCA_016844625.1 Deltaproteobacteria bacterium | reverse complement strand
ATGCCAGCCCTTTTGCGAGATATCGATGCCGTTCCCTTCCGGATCATGCACGCGGTATTCGGCGAACGGGATACGATCGGGCCGCTTGGCGCCGCGGCGCACCCCGGCCTTCTCCGCCCGGGCCTGCATATCTTCATTGCTTTTGACATGAAAGCCAAAGTGATTGAGCCCCATGGGCTCTTCTTTGCGCTGATACAAAAGCGCCAGGTTGAAATAGCCGTCGGACACAAAGATCGATGAGCGGTCGGTGCGTTCGACTTCCTTCATGTCGAGCACGTTGCAGTAAAAATCTCGCATGCGCTGCGGATTGGGCGTGTAGAGCGCGATATGGCGGATCGGCACGGGACACTGCTGGTAAGCAACATCGAAAGCGCGCCGAGAAATGCCGATCAAGTTACCGTCGGGATCATGCAGTTCGTGATCGATGCCGGCGATGGAATGCACTTCATGCACATCGCGATCGGCGATATCGACATGGGCTAGTTTGGGTTGGACCGATTCGACGCGCGTGGTGTCGAATCCAAGCTGGCGAAAACCTTGTTTCGCCGGATCGGCCGCCGGCAACAAAGCTAAGTTGAACGTGCCATCGGAAAGAAACACCGCGCCTTGGCTCTCTTCGATCTTTTCGAGCTCGAAGACCTCTTGATAAAAGCCGGCCAAACGGCCGGGATCTTCGGCGCCGATTACCAATTGACGTAATTGGGACATAAGTGCTTTCTACCTTTCTGCCTTAGTGGCGCAAATGTAACATAGGACTCGGGCTAAATCACTGCAACCTTTTCGCCGCGGCCTACGCTGCATAGCGTGGCGCCGCTGCTTTAACCGGCAATAGCAATTTAAACACGCTGCCGACGCCGACTTCGCTCGCCACTTGAATCTCACCGCCGAGGGCCGACGCGAAGTCCTCGAAGATCAGTTCCTGATCTTCGCGCCTGATGCCGATACCGGTGTCGGCCACGGCGATTTCGAGAGCGCCACGCTCGCGGTGTTCGCGGATCGACAAATCGATCCGCCCTTTCTCGGTAAATTTGAGCGCGTTGGTCAGTAGCTGGGCGAGAATTTGCTGGAGCTTTTGGCCGTCGCTCTCGATGGTATCGATAGCCGATTCGTTGTGCACGCCAAACTCGATGGGCCGCGCGCGGATCAAGCGCTGGGTCATCATTTCGAGTGCGCCCAATATTTCTTTTAGTTTGACAATCTCGAACTGCGCCTCGGCGCCACAACCCTTCGCTTCCATGCGCGCATAATTCATCAGATTGTCCATCAAGCTCGACAGCTCTTGGCCATTGCTCACCAGCTTGTCGAGAATCATCCGCGCATCGCTTGGGATATTGAAATCGCGCAAAACTTCGCCGAAACCGATGATCGTTGTAATCGGTGTGCGCAATTCATGGCAGATATTGGCGACGAAGTCTTTTTTGACGCGGTCGCTTTCGATCAACTTCCTATTGACATCCTCGACGCGCCGATAGGCTTGCAGCGATTCTTCATAGAGCCGCCCGTTTTCCAGCGACAACGTCAATTGTTCCGTCAGTGTCCCCAACAAGCGGTAGTCGCCAGCGCTATACTCACGACCGGACCGTTTGGCGCTGAATGAAATTATGCCGCGCACTTCACGCTCGTAAACCAGCGGCAGTAAGAGTTCAGCGCCCAAACGCGCGAAGACGTGCAGCACCCGCTCGCGCCGGTCGCTCAACTGTGGATCGGTCGAGACTTCGTCGCGGCAGATGGCGCGCCAATTGTTGCCGTGCCAGAGTGTCAAACATTCGCGCTCATCGACTGGGCTCGCCGGAAAATTGTCGGCCGGCGAATCCGTCGAAGCCGTCAACCATTGATCAGCATCTTTGGCTCGGTAAAAGAGTGCTGCCCGATCAATGTTGAGCGGCCCAACGATCTGCTCGATAAATCCCTTAGCTAAAGCCGGGGCGCCAGCCAAAGTGCGAAGGAACAGGCTCACTTTGGCTTGAACTTGCGCCGGGTCATAGTCTTGCTGATATAGGTGTCGGTCGATGACGCGTTCCAGCCAGCGCAGAACCGGATTGAAAAGGACCACGACGAGAACCGAGAAGAACATGAGCACCAACGGGTCTTTGGCATTCTCCGCCGCCCACGGCGCAACCAGAAAAGCGACGGCGGCATAGATGGCCAACAAGACGACCAGCAAGGCGACCCGGCTGAGCGCGATCTTAAAAACCCGGCCGAGATCGAACAGACTGTATTTTAGCAACGCATAGGCAACCGAGAGCGGAAAGAATACCGTTGGCAGCAATGCCAGATTGTAAGGAATCGGTAGTTGCAATGAGCTGGTCAACACTGCGGTAAGCGCGGGAATGACGAACCCGGCGAGCGCGCCGACAAACATGACACGCAGTCGCGATCGTTCCAAATCCGATTCCGTGGAGCGTAACGCCCGACCGGTAATCGCGAGAAAAATGACGGCGCCGACAAACACATAACCGTAGGCCGCGCGAAAAATCAGCCGCCAAGTCTCCACCGCGCCGAAGTAGCTCAAGCTATTTAGCATAGCGATCGCCACTCCGATGCCATAGATCGATAGCACCGAAAGCCGCTGCAGCGTCGACGGCCGGTCACGCCGACTAAGCATGAGCGCCAAATGGATCGCCGCGCTCGGCGTCAAGCACAACGCAAAAATGCGGATCTCTTTCGGCAACCAGCCATCGGTCATGAAATCGAATGTAGTCTGAAACCACACGAACACCGCCATGACCATGAAACAAAGCGGCAACGCCACCGGCGACGACGCGCGATAAAAGTACGGCATGACGCCGATGACGAGAAACGCGAGGCCAATGGCGCCATAGACGCCAAAGCTTAAGAGCCAGTCGCGTAGACCAAAAATCTTGGAGGGAATCGTCAGATCGAGAATGTCAGTGTCGCGCATCACCCGGTAACGCACATTTGAGCCCGCCGCAAGACTACGAACCCGATCGTAAAGCTCAGCGCGATTGTTCAGATCGCGCCCATCGATACTGACGATTCGGTCCAAGGATTGTAGCCCCGCCGCCGTTCCACCCCATCCAGGGACGGAGTACGGACCCACCGTTAGATTTTGATGGACAAAGAAACCGGGGAACGCTTCATTCAACCAGCGGCGAGACAAGACCACAGTCTGACCGAGCAGCACAAGAACCAAAATAGCGCTAATGAAAAAGAGCAGCCCACGGTGCTGAGATTGGTGACCCATATGATCCCCCCTCGCAAGCTCGTTCCAACGTAAGGGGCTTTATCAAGGCCAGTTGAATGCTGTCAAGCAAGGACCCAAAGCGCGCCGCCAAGCTCCGATCGGCGCGAACGATGCCGCGCGGATTGAACTACACTACACCTTCGCTATGGTTTCGCTGGGCAGGATAATGCGGGTCTGGCGCCCGAGAATTTCCAGCAGCACGGCGACACGTTCGCTGCCTTTAAGCTTTTCATCGAAAATCGCTTCGAACCCCGAGAACGGCCCTTCATTGATGCGCACGGTATCGCCAGGCTTGGCTCTGACCGGATCGATCTCCGCCACGCCGCCGGGGCAGCGTTCGCGCAAGCCTTCAATGATATCTTCCGACACTTCGGCAACCCGGCTGCCGAATGTCAGGAAGTTTTTCACTCCCGGTGAATAGCGCGCCGCTTTTCCTGACATAACCATATCAAGCCGGGAGAATACATAACCCGGAAACAACGGCACCATCACCCAGTGAAATTTGCTGCCGATGCGCCGGCGCGCCCGCATCCACGGCAAGAATACTTCTAAGTGCAGATCAGTGAGACGTTTCTCAACATCTTTTTCACGATTTACTTTGGCTTGGATGGCGTACCACCTGAGTCCCGGTTCGATCTGAAGAGCTTCTTGCCTCATAAGATTGACAGTCACCCCGTTGTTGTTTTGTTTAAGCGATGCGGTCGATCGTGGTTCATTGTAACAGACGAATAGACGCTTGATAACCGTTCAACGAGTCAAGCAACGATCACCTTGTCGACGATGAAACGCAGAATATTCTTGACTTTAGGACAAAATAACGTTTTAATATCAATCGCTAAGCATCCGGTTTAGTGCATGAGATGTTCTTTGTTTTCGTCTAAGGATCAAAGAGCCAATCGGCTAGCCGACCGCGACTCAACAGGAGGTCGAATGCGAGCCTTAAAATACTGCCGGATTTTCCTCGCTACCGTTTTCGGTATCGCCTCCTTTTTTAATTTTTGTCGCCATTCAAGGTGATGCACGAATCACGCATAGTGCCTTCGTCTGCTTGGTGCCCCGTCATCGTTCACAGCGCATTGCTATTTCCCCCGCATCCAGGGTTTCGCTTCATGTGAAAAACTGATTAAGAAGGACCGCGACGAACATCAAGCGCAATCGTGGCGCGGCAATCTGCTTGGCTATCTCGAAAAAGTAAAGGCGGATCCGACGATCGCAAAACTAGCTCACGCCCGCCTCTACGATACCCTGATCAAAGCCGGCATCCGCGACATCCACGAAAACCACGACCCCCATGTCCAGAGACTGTACAAATATGACGAATCAATCAAACTTTACGATTTTTTCTCCGAAGAATTTTTTGGTATCGAAAAAACCGTCGCGCAGATTGTCCGCTATTTTCACGCCGCATCGCTGAAAGGCGAAGAGAGCCGCCAGGTTCTCTATCTGATGGGACCGGTGGGCTCGGGCAAAAGCTCTCTGGCCGAGAAGTTGCACCGCGGCCTGGAGGAAAGCGAGCCGTTTTACGCCATCGACGGTTGTCCGATGTTCGAAGAACCGTTGCATTTGATTCCGCGCCATCTCCGTAAAGAGTTCGAGAAAATGCTCGGCGTCCACATCGAAGGCGATCTCTGCCCGGTGTGCCGCTACCGATTGCAAAACGAATTCGCTGGCAAATACGAAGAGTTTCCGGTGCACACGATGGAGTTTTCCAAGCGCGCCCGGGTTGGTATCGGCGTGGTGCCGCCGGTCGACCCTAACAACCAGGACACCTCCGTGCTGATCGGCAGCGAAGATATTTCGAAGCTGGATCTCTATTCGGAAGGCGACCCGCGGGTTTTGGAGCTCAACGGCGCGTTAAATGTCGGCAACCGCGGCGTGGTCGAGTTTATCGAAGTATTTAAAAACGAGATCGAGTATCTCCACTGCATGATCACCGCGACCCAAGAAAAAGTCGTGCCGGCGCCGGGCCGCCATGGCTTGGTTTATGTCGACACCGTGATCGTCGCCCATTCAAACGAGGCCGAATGGCAGAAATTTAAAGCCGATCATACCAACGAAGCGATTCTCGACCGCATCGTCGCAGTTCGCGTACCGTACAATCTGCGCCTGTCCGAAGAGGTGAAAATCTATCAGAAAATAATCCGCAATTC
>JAERMN010000467.1 GCA_016844625.1 Deltaproteobacteria bacterium | reverse complement strand
AGGCTTAAAACGCATTGCTTAAGAGCTTAGAGATGACTTTTTGAACCGAAAAAGCGACCTCTACGAAAAACGATCCCACGCGCCAACCGCCACTTTCTGTGTTCACCGGGTCGGACCCGGCTAAGTTTCAGCGATTGCAGCATTTTCGTCCCACAGAATCGTGTTTCCCGGCTTTAGAGCATCATTTTCGCCGGCAAATTGGTCTCCGTAAACTTCACTTGGTTCGCACAGTGCCCAATTCCACCGGGTCGGACCGGCCAGAAACGGCGGTCAAATCTTTACCAATGTCATGAAAAAGTATACTGAACCCATGATGGATTATTGTAAATTTTTCGACACTGAAGAGGAAGCGATTGCCGCCTGCCGCGAAGTCAATCGCGGACTGAATAGCAAGGATCCTGCGTGTTGTGCAGTCGTGGATGGCCCAGAAGACAATTATGCTGTCGTCGATTTAGAAACGGCGAAAGACTTGCTCGACTTTGGCGAAGAATCCCAGCTGCCGTGCTTGGTTGTTACCGATTAGTTACTGAATAAACTTTTTCTCCCGAACACGAATATCCCAACGACTATACATCTCAGGTGAAAACGTTGGTCAAATTTGTCGGGAGTAAATTTAAAAAATGAAAGCAGAAGCGACTGCGTCCCTACCGGTTCAAGCTCTCGGCTGGCCCTGCGCCGGCACGCACCGGGCGATCGTCCGCAATGTGATCGAATTAGCGCCGGACGACATCAAGCATCGCATCGTCCTTGTCCCGCGCACAGGCACACCGGCAACAGCCGCCTCTGCCGATGCGAACCATCACTAAAGGGCCTTTCGCTAACGTTCATAATCTTCCGCCATCACTCTCACCACTCCTTGCTGTTGTCCGCAACAATCATGGAATCCGGACAGCGTTACGTATCATACGTCCATCCCGCGCTCGTCAGTATAAATAATTAATTGCAGGATATGTCTGCGGAAAGTATCAAATAGTAATGCTTTCCGTGAATGAAACCGGACCGCATCCGCGGTTTTGTTCTCCAGCCGTCCGCTTGCGCCGCACGCCTCGTAGGCAGGGCAGTAATTTCGGATATGATTGCACTAAGTATCAAAATATGATACCTTGTGCATATGAAATCGGAATCAGAGCAACGGCTTCACGCCCGCGATTACATTGCCAGCCTTGCCGCAACCGGACGGTATCACTTCGCCTCCAAAGACGCTCGTGGGGCGCTAGGCGTATCCGCCGCTGCCTCTAAGCTGGCGTTGAGTCGGCTCGCGCGGCAGAAGATGATCGCCTCGCCGGCGCGGGGCTTCTATGTTGTTATCCCGCCGGAATACCGCTCCCTCGGATGCCTGCCAGCAGACCAGTTCATCCCGGCACTGATGAAGCGCCAGGGGCAGTCCTACTATGCCGGTCTACTCTCGGCGGCACAGTATCACGGGGCGGCCCATCACCGAAGTTTCAACACGCCGCGCGGCACGATTCTGGTCTCAACACCCGAGGCAACGGCTGTCGATCTCGTCGGCTATCATCATCATGCCGGCGGCCTCGACCAAGTGGCGACCATCCTCTCCGAACTTGCAGAGCAGATCGATCCGCAAAAGCTGGTGAATGCGGCGCGGACCGCGCCTGTTCCGTGGGCGCAAAGACTCGGCTATCTGCTTGAGCATGTCAGCGCCGCTGAAAAAGCAGCCGCGCTCAAGACCTTTGTCAAGGACGCCGCCCGCGAGGCGGTTCCTCTTCTTCCCGGAGCAAACAAAGAAGACGCACGTCGCGATACAGCCTGGAAACTGCTCATCAACACCGATCTGGAGCCGGAACTGTGATCCCGCACGACTACATTACAGAGTGGCGCGCACAGGCGCCCTGGGTACAGGATTTCCAGGTCGAACAGGATCTCGTCATCAGCCGCGCGCTGCTTGAGATTTTCACACATCCGCTTCTTAGGGTGTCGCTGGCCTTCCGGGGCGGCACGGCGATTTACAAACTTCACGTCAAGCCGCCCGCCCGCTATTCGGAGGATATTGATCTTGTCCAGATTAATGCGGAACCGGCGGGCCCGGTGATGAATGCGCTGCGGGAGGTGCTCGATCCGTGGCTCGGTAAGCCGCAATGGAAGCAGTCCGAAGGTCGCGTGACTTTCTTTTACCGCTTTGGCTCCGAGGATACGCCGCCGCTTTCGCTACGCCTGAAGGTGGAGATCAATTCACGTGAGCATTTCGCCGTTTACGGATTCACCCGCGAACGCTTCGCCGTATCTTCGCGCTGGTTCGAAGGCGCATGCGAAATCGCCACCTATACGCTTGATGAGTTGCTGGGCACCAAGATGCGTGCGCTCTATCAAAGAAAGAAAGGCCGGGACCTGTTCGACCTCGCCATCGCGCTAGAGAAAGCCGCGGTCGACCCAGACCGCGTTGTTGCCGCGTTCTCAGAATATTTGGGCCGCGACGGGCACCGAGTGACGCGCGCCCAGTTTGAAAAAAATATCGAAGCCAAGCTGCACGATCCGCAATTCAACGCCGATATCGGCCCGCTGCTGGCCACTGGGTACTCTTGGGACAGTGAATCGGCCGGCGGCAGCATCCGCTCCCGCCTCATCGCACGGCTGCCGGGCGAACCGTGGAAGGGCCGGGGATAATCACCATGTAAACCCCGGGTCGGACCACGGCAAGCTCTTGCAATGGCCGAGATAAAAAAATGTACCGGGAGTCTTTTCCGGATCACGAAGTCGCTGAGCCGGTACTGTTGTCACTCTGGTTGGCCGAGGTATCGGCGGCAAATCGCCATCGACGGGTGACGATTCAGCCAATAGCAGTGAAACAAGTTGGGATAAGGGGTCAAGTCCGCTGTTAGCTTTTTATGAACATACGGGAGACATCGGGCTGAGGCTTGCATAAATATTTCAATCTGCGACGTCTCCGCGTCTCGCGCCTCATGCGGTGCACTTCAGCCGCGATATCCTCAATTTGTTGGGACGACTTCGCCAAAGTTTCCCAAACTGTAACCCACAGGAGGCTCAACTGCTAAGACCTAATTTGGACAAGAGTGACCGCGTTTATTACCACGTTAATGTGGCCTTACCTCTTCCGCTTCTCAACGCGGGGACGAGGCGAGTGGAAGATCATACGCTTACTAATACCCTCACTTAGAGGTAGTACGCTTTCTCCCATTGAAGCGCCATCGCGCCGCCGGACCTCTGCCACGGCACGAAACGTCACCCGATTTTCGAAGATTCGCGAGGAGCACGCGAACCCATTCCCTGCCAACTGGGATCGTTTCGGGCTTAGAGGCAAATTGTTGAAGTGACTTCATTCCTGTCAGTTCCTACATCATCGGGCCAGTCCGCTCAAAGACTTAAAGGGAATTTCCTCCTATACCACAGACGTTTGTCGAAACGCGTCATATGTTTTTGTTTTTTAACCGGCGAACCTACGATTTTGCGCAAAACCTCAGCGACCTTTCCAGGTCGTCTTTGATCTCGGTCACTAATGACACTGGTTCCACCACTTTCGCCAGTGAGCCAAAACCCAATATCCAGGTCTTGATCTCTTTGGTCCCGGCGACTTCAAAGGCGATCTCCAAAGAGCCGTCCTTGAGCTTTTTGTTTTTCTGGCTCGGGTGCCAGCAGCGTTCCAGCAGGTAGCGGGTCAGAGACTTGTGGAAACGTACTTTGACTCGGACTAGCTCTTCCGTGAACATGCCGAAGCTGTGGCGAAGGTAGCTCTCCAGGGAAAACCCGGGCGGTATTGTGAAAGAGTCGTCAGTTAGCCGAGTTTTCTGCATCCGATCCACGACGCACGCTGGATGATAAACTCGCGAAGGCAACGGGGCTGGTGATCCCTCAGGGATTTCCGCTTGCGGATTCTCAACAACCGCGGCGATCAAAGCCTAAAGCCGGCGCGCGGCTCTGACAGACGAGACTGCCTGTTTATTGCACAGATGGGCTACTCTTTAAAAATGCGCAGCAGCCGCCAGCGGCCGACCGCGACATCGTCGGTCCACTCGGCAAGAGCGGCTAACGCGCCGCGCGGGTCGAGGATACCGAGCAGTTTTTCACCCTCGCGGGGCCGGCCGAGCTGCGCTAGAACATCTTGCTGGCCCAGGCGCAATCGAGAAATCAATTGGCTGCGCCACGCCACCGCGGGCAAATGACTCAATGCCGAGCGCAAAGAAACCAACGGCGTCTCACCCGTGGCACAGCGCTCCGCCAACTGGTCGGGCGTGAGCGCTTGGTCGATACTGAGGTGGTCACAAGCCATACGCCGAAGACTTTTTAGATGCGCGCCGCAGCCTAACTCCGTGCCCATGTCCGCCGCCAACGTGCGCACGTAGGTGCCGCGCGAACAGGTGACCTCGAATTCGATTTCCGTCTCGCTTAATTGCCGAAGGGTGAGCGCAACGATGCGAATCGGCCGCGCTTCGCGAGGAATCTCCTTACCTTGGCGCGCCAACTGGTACAAACGCACGCCGTCTTTTTTGAGCGCCGAAAACATCGGCGGGATTTGCCTAAGGTCGCCGGTGAACTTGTGTTCGAGCATCGTTAGTTCCGCGCCACCGACTGGGGGCACGGGGCGCGTCTCAATCACCTTGCCAGTGCAATCTTGCGAATCGGTTTCCACGCCCAACACCATCACGCCAATGTAGCTCTTGGCGCCGCTAAGAAAAATATCGGCGATCTTGGTGCCTTCGTTGACCCCGATGAGAAGCAAGCCGGATGCGAACGGATCGAGGGTGCCGAGATGGCCGACCTTTTTCGCGCCTAGAATCGTTTTCACCCGGTGCACCACTTGAGCCGAAGACGGCCCCACCGGCTTGTCGATTAAAAGCACACCGCTTCGCGTCGTTATCATAGAAAAAGAGACGGTTCGAAATCGGCCAGATACGACTCACCACGAAGGCACGAAGAGCACGAAGTCCTGAATTTTAATCATCCGAACCCTTCGTATTGCTATGCAAAAACTAACACCAACATGTTGGTCATTACGTGCCGCATAAAAACTCCAGGAGTCGAGAACGACACGAAAACCAGAAAGTTGTCCGGACCTAATTTTCCTGTGTTTCGTGCTTTTCGTGGTTCAATCTTTGGTTGTCGCTGTGCGCCGACAGGCGAGCCTCTTTTCCCCAGCGCAGTCTGGGGAAAAACGTGTATGACTATAGCAAAAAGTTTGCGCGGCCTGGGCAAATTTTCCGGCAGTCGAAGACTCCTCGGATTCGGATATTTCTCGCGCAAAGCACGCCAAGTTCGGAAATTTAATTTTATCCTTTGCGCCCTTTGCGTTTTTTGCGCGAGATATTCCGAGACCGACCGGTGCGCAAAGCGCACCCTGCGAAAACCTTCGTGTCCTTCGTGGTGAAAAGTTATTTAGCTTTTGACCTGCTTCAACAATTCATCGATACGCTGCGCTTCGTCTTCGGTTTCATCGTAAGTAAACTCGAGCGCCGGGACAAAGCGCAGGTTCAACTGCTTGCCAACTTTAGAGCGAATGAAGCCGGTGGCGCTCATTAATCCTGCCAATGCGTCAGTTCGAGAATCTTGGCCGCCAAGCAGGTTGAAATAGACTCTGGCATTGCGCAAATCCTTGCTGACTTTCACACCGGTGAGTGTGACCGTCTGCACGCGCGGGTCGCGGATGTCTTTGCGCAAGAGTTCCGCGATCACTTCGAGGATCAAATCTCCCACCCGGTCCGAACGTTGATATTCCATACGAACTTAATGCAACAAGAACTTATTCACCACGAAGGACCTGGCGCGGCAAAGCCGCAACCAAAGTTGATAAGAGAATTAGCCGCAAAGAACGCAAAGTTCGCAAAAATGGAAGCGAATTTGTCCAAGGAGCGGATTTGAATCCCGCCCTTCTGGCTCTGGCATGGAAAAAAATTTGCGTGAACTGCGAAAACTTCCAGCGAGAGTAATACGAAGTTCGGATGGCCATTTACTTTGCGCCCTTTGCGGCCAATCTTCTTGTGACCGAAAATTCTTCAGCAGTAAAAAAACTCCACGCCGGTCTCGCCCACTTCGGCCAAACCTAACCCGTCGACAAACTCGACGACCTTGCCCAGCGTCGCTTCGATGATCGGCCGGCTAGTGCCGGCGATGGCGAAGCCGAGCACCGTGCTCTGCCATAAATCCTGATCGCCGCACTCGGCGACGGAAATATTGAAGCGCCCGGACACCCGCGCCTGGATTCGCTTGATGACTCCCCGCTTGCCCTTGAGCGAATGATTTTCGGGAATCACCAGGTTGAGCTTGAGAACACCTACAACCATGGAGAAAAACGAGACCGAACGGGCCTGCGCCTGCGCCCTACACGCCGCTCATTCGCTGCGCTTCGCGGCCGGAAGGATTTGGATTGATTCTGCGAATGACGGGAATTTTCTCGTAGCTCTCGATCACATCGCCTTGTTTCAAATCCTGAAAACCTTCGAGCGAGAGGCCGCATTCGTATCCGGCGGCCACTTCGCGCACATCGTCTTTGAAGCGCTTCAAGCTCGCCAGCTTGCCTTCGTGCACCACCACTTGGTCGCGCAACAAGCGAACCATGTGGCCGCGCGCCACTTTTCCCTCGCTCACGTGGCAACCGGCAATGGTGCCGACGCCGACGATGTTGAAGATCTGGCGAATTTCCACTCGACCGTGCACTTGCTCGCGGAAGGTCGGCTCGAGCATGCCTTCCATGGCGGCTTGCACGTCAGCCACCGCTTCGTAAATAATTGTGTAGAGGCGCACGTCGACGCCTTCTCTAGAGGCCAGGGCCGCGCCTTTGGATTCCGGCCGGACATTGAAACCGATGACGATCGCGTTGGATGCCGCGGCGAGCAAGATATCGCTCTCGGTGATGCCGCCCACCGAACCATGAATGACCTTGAGCTTAACGTCATGGGTGGACATCCGGGTCAATGCCTCGGTCAAAGCCTCGACGGAGCCTTGCACGTCGGCTTTGAGCACCACGCGCAGTTCCTTGACATCGCCGGCCTTGATCTGACTGTACAATTCTTCGAGCGACACTTTGCTCGATTTGACCAATTCGGTTTCGCGCTGCTTGCTGTGGCGAAACTCAGCCACCTGGCGCGCTTTGGCTTCATCGGCCACCGCGACGAACGAATCGCCGGCCAGGGGCACACCCTGCAAGCCCAAGATTTCCACCGGGAACGACGGCGGCGCCGCGTCTACTTTGCGGCCCTGATCGTCGATCATCGCGCGCACTTTGCCGTAAAACACGCCGCAAACAAAGGCGTCGCCGACATGCAGCGTGCCTTCCTGCACCAACACCGTCGCCACCGGACCGCGGCCGCGATCGAGTTTGGCTTCGACAATCGTGCCGCGCGCCAGTTTGTCGGGATTGGCTTTGAGCTCCAAGATATCGGCCTGGAGCTGGAGCATTTCCAGCAAATGCGGAATGCCTTCATGGGTTTTTGCCGACACCGGCGCGAACACCGCGTCGCCGCCCCAATCCTCAGAGACCAAGCCGTATTCGGACAGGCCTCTTTTTACTTTTTCTAGATTTGCATCGGGCCGGTCGATCTTGTTGACCGCGACGATGATCGGCACATCGGCGGCGCGGGCATGATTGATCGCTTCCACCGTCTGCGGCATGACACCGTCGTCGGCGGCAACCACTAACACGACGATGTCGGTCACCTTGGCGCCACGCGCGCGCATGGCGGTGAATGCTTCATGGCCCGGCGTGTCGAGAAACGTCACGTTGCGGCCATCGACTTGGACGTGATAGGCGCCGATATGCTGGGTGATGCCGCCATGTTCGTGCGCCGTCACATTGGTGCTCCGAATCGCATCGAGCAAGGAAGTCTTGCCATGATCGACATGGCCCATGATGGTCACCACCGGCGAGCGCGGCGTGAGCGCGCTTTCCTGCTCTTCCGCTTGATGCTCGACTTCCAACATGCCGTCGACGTCGAAGGCGACGTTCTCAACCTGATGATCGAACTCCGAGGCGATCAAAGTCGCGGTGTCGGCATCGAGCACCTGGTTGATGGTCGCCATCATGCCCATGCCCATGAGCTT
>JAERMN010000070.1 GCA_016844625.1 Deltaproteobacteria bacterium | reverse complement strand
GCCAAGTTCGGAAATCAATTTCTTTTCTTTGCGCCCTTTGCGTTCTTTGCGCGAGATATTCCGAGACTGGCCGGTGCGCGAAGCGCACCCTACGAAACCCTTCGTGTCCTTCGTGCCTTCGTGGTGAATTCTATTTTTCTCATTTCGGTTGCGGCTTTGCCGCGCTGGGATCTTCGTGGTGAATGCTCTTTCACGCTGAACCCGGAGGAACCATCGGTCAGAACTTTGCCCACCAGGGAATCGCTTCTTTCTGCACACCCTCGATCTTGACGTTGTAATTGTCCAGCAGCGTTCCTTGCGCCAATTTTAACTTCGCAAGCGCGTTATTGTAGTCCGTAACCGCGCGCAGTTCCGCGCCCTGGGCGTCCATCAGTCTCGACTGAAAGTCGATGACGTCTTTTTGCGTGATCAGGCCAACTTGAAAACGCTTTTCTTGCAGACGCAGATTCTCTTCGGCGAGGGCCTTTGCCTGCTGGCTGGTCTGAATGCGTTTGTAGCCGCTATCGACATCGCCCAGCGCTTTCTCGACTTCCAAAATCACCTGATTAACCAGTTCACGCTGGCGCGCTTTTTCTTGTTCTAACTCGATGCGCGCTTGGGAGTGTTTGCTCTGGGCTTGGCCGTTACCGAGCGGGACCTGCAGGACAATGCCGACGCTGTAATTGTAAAAATCGCCGCCGAGCCGTTCGAGGGATGTGCCGTAACCGCCTGGAAACGGGTTCGCCGCGCCAGGTTTCAACTCACCGGCGATACCGGTCAAACCGGCGCCGACGCGAAAGTCCAGGCGCGGCAGCAACTGATTTTCGGCGAAGCGCAGGTTGAGATCCTTGTTTCTGATGTTCAACGCCGCCGCCTGGATCTCCGGTCGCTGCTGCACCGCGTGTGCCAAACTCTTCTGGCGGTCCGACGGGATTTCTGTCACTGACGGCACATCGACGGTCTCTATGCGGCGCGGCAGGAAAGTACGATTAGGGTTGAGATTGATGGTTAAACGGAGCTTGGCGCTGGCGACGTCGAGATGGTTGCGCGCGACGACCAGTTGTTCTTCTCGGCGCGCTTTCTCCGCCCGCGCTTCGATGACCGCGGCCGCGGCGAACTGACCGACTTGGACTCTTCCAATAGGCCTCGACGATCCGTTGAATCAGTTCGGCCAATTTGGCGCGATAGGCGAGCACGCTGATCTCTTCGCGGTTTTCGCTGATGCGGACGAAAATTGTCGTCAACCCCCAGCCGAAATCCCGCAGCAGCGGCTGGGTCAGGGAAAATCCCAAACGCGGACGATACTGCGGCTTTAACACTTGGTTGGGCAAGCTGCCGACGAAGCGATTGTTGAGAAATGACAGGTCGAGCTGCGTGCCGGTGATAAAAAGCTTTTTCAGCGCCAAATCCCAATCGCGATGCTGATTGCTCTGCACCGGCTGAAAAAATGGGCTGGCTTCCGTGCCGTAGGCATCGACCGAGTAACTTTTGCGCAAGTCCAAACTGAGCGTCGGATCGAAGATCGACCTCTCGGCCAGCGTCTGCTCCGCGGCGCGCAGGGGCTCCAACCGTTCCACTTCGATGCCCGGATTGTTTTTGAGACCGAGCAAGATCGCGTCTTTGAGACTAAGCTGAACCGATTCGCGCGCCGCGCTGCGGAGAAACTCCAGCGTGTAACCGCTCGGCGCCGATGGCAAAGCCGTCCACTGATTTTCCAATAGCTTAAGCGCTGGCGGCGTGGCGCGAAATTCGCCTTGCGGTGGAATATCCTGGGCCCATGCCGGCGCTTGAAAAAGAACCGCGGCGAACTCAATGACGACGGCCATTCGCTTCATAAATAGTCCTTGTCCCGGTTGCAGAGAATTGCGTAGATATTCTGCGTGTTGCTGCTGCATTTTGGGCTACAGAGATCGATAATCGAAGTCAATGTGGCGCTTCAGGGCACCAATTCGTGTGCTACTATTGACAAGCCGGGAATCGTTCATTATGAAGTTAGGCCAGCTTACGAACGCCGCGCGACGTTTTCGCGCTAACGATAACACGGAGCATTAGACGACAAAGATGGCAAGGACAAAAAAGAAGCGCGCGGGACGGCCATCCAAAGATCGTACCGCCGACTATATCGACGACGGCACCCACGACGAGTCGGACGATGAAGATCTTCCAAGTGACGAAGCGGGCCGGCGCAAGATCAAAAAAAATTACGACGAGCTCCTCGGTATTCGCATCGATAAACTTAGGGGGCGCGTGCTCAACCGCGAAAAGATCAATAAGAGCATCGACGGCCTCTATTTCATCTGCTTCGAGTGCAAGAAAATCTGCCACAACCTTGACGATGGCTGGATGGAAGAAGCGATGACATTGAATAATTTTTGCGGCCCCTGCGCCAAATCGAAAGGCATCCGCAGCAGCGCTGCTTAGAACGTTAACCCCAGTCGCTCTAACACTTCCGTCAAATCACCAGGGATCTTGCTTTCCAGCTGCACCGCCCGTTGAGAACCAGGGTGGCGAAACTCCAGACCTCTGGCGTGTAAAAAGTGTCTTTCTAATCCGAATTTTTCTTTCCCCTGATCTCCATACAAGACATCGCCGACAATAGGACAGCCGATGGCCGCCAAGTGGACGCGAATTTGATGGGTGACGCCGGTTG
This sequence comes from Deltaproteobacteria bacterium, assembly GCA_016844625.1. GTDB lineage: Bacteria > Desulfobacterota > Binatia > UBA9968 > UBA9968 > DP-20. Next base: position 8,691 of record JAERMN010000070.1, on the reverse strand, counting down.
CCATGACGATTTCTAATAAACTCATGCCGTGCGCCGCGCCCATTTTTCGATATTGCGTGGCCGCGCGCCAAGTGCGCGGCGGCTTGCCGCTTCCGCTTGGGATAATCACTCGCATTTTTCGTTTGTTCGAACCATCATGCGCCAGCGGAAGGTCGATTGTCCCTCGATCAACCGTATCGCCCCAGACCAACGCCCAATAAGTCTTGCTAACCTCCCGGCGGCGAAATTGCGCGCGCAAGCTAGCGAAAGCCGCTTGGGTTTTCGCGACTAAAATCAAACCCGAAGTTTCGACATCAAGACGATGCACCAAGCCGGGCTCCCAACGGCTCTTGCCAACATCGTAAAGCTCCGGCCAGCGCGTCAACAGAAAATTTGCCAAGGTCGCATCGTCGCGCGCGGAAAATCCATGGGTCGCCATGCCGGCCGGTTTGTCGAGCGCGAGAATCGTATCGTCTTCGTAGACGATCGGCACGGCGAATCGCGCCGCTGGCGGCGGCTGCTCGGCCAACCATGCGGCAGGGCCGCAAAACGCTACGCTATCCCCCGCGGCAAGCCGATCACCTTTTTTTCCAGCTCGACCGTTGATTAGAAATAATTTCTCGCCAATCGCCTGGTCGAGCGTGCGGCGCGAAAGATGCGGCTGGGCGCGGCGCAGAAACGCGTCGAGTCGAAGCGACGCCGACTGGGCCGGCACCAACCACGATGGAGTTTTTGCGCTCGCGACTTGATCCACCATGCTGCCTACCGTACTATAATTTTTGCTCTCATCAACCGGACTGGACCATAAAAAAAGTTCTTGTGGGTTTAGTGTGAAGGAGTATTCACCACGAAGGACACGAAGCATGCCCTGAGCCCTGCGGCTACGCTCAGGATAAACTCCGCGGAAGAGAGCACGAAGGTTTCGTAGGGGCGGGTTTTAAACCCGCCCTTCCCAATTATCCGAACCCTTCGTGTCCGGAGCCTGGCCTGAGCGAGGTCGAAGGGTGAACTTCGTGGTGAACAAATCTCAGGTGATAGTGCCAGTATACCCACACGGAAGTCGAAGAACCATGAAGAACAATTGTTACAGCGTCATCATCGCCGGCGGCAAAGGCACGCGCTTCTGGCCGCTCAGCCGGGCGCAGCGGCCCAAGCAATTGCTCAAAATCTTGAGCAACCGAAGCCTGATCGACGAAACCGCCGAGCGCGTCCACACTCTGACGCACTCGTCACGGACTCTAGTCGTCACCGTCGCCGAGCAAGTCGACGCCATGCGTAAAGAGCTGCGTGCCCTGCCGCGCGCCAATTTCATCGCCGAGCCTCAAGGTAAAAATACCGCGCCATGCATCGGCCTCGCCGCGCTGGAAGTTCTCCGCCGCGATCCCGACGGCGTGATGATCATACTCCCTGCCGATCATTGGGTCGCCAATGTGAAAGCATTCCAGCAAACTCTCCAAGCCGCGGTCAAATTAGCCGTGCGGCAAGATCGCTTGATCACCATCGGCATTCGCCCGGACTATCCGGAAACCGGCTACGGCTACATCATGAAAGGGAAAATGACCGACGGCGCCGCCAAGCCGGCCTCGTTCCAAGTCAGGCGATTTACCGAGAAACCTAATGCCACGCTCGCCAAGAAACTTGTTCGTCAAGGCTCACTGTGGAACAGCGGCATCTTCGTTTGGCAAGCCGCAACGCTGATTGATTTGCTCAATCGCTATCAGCCTGAGATTGGCGCCAGGCTGGGCACCATCGACAAAGCCGCCAAAGGAAAATCGCTTGGCAATCCGAACCCAAAGCTGCGCGCCGTCATTGCGCGCGAGTATCAGAAAATGCCGAGCATCTCGATCGACTACGCCGTCCTGGAAAAAGCCGGCGCCGAGGGCAAAGTCTTAACCGTCGAAGCCGATTTCGGTTGGAGCGACGTCGGCAGTTGGGCCGCCGTCCATCGCATGATGCATAAAGACGCCCACGGTAACGCCGGCAACGGCCGCTGGCTCCAGCTCGGCGCCAAGAACTGCCTGATTCACTCGCCGGACCGTTTGGTCGTCTTGCTTGGAATCGAAAATGCCGTGGTCGTCGACACCGCTGACGCCTTGTTGGTCGGCGCTCTCAATCGTTCTCAAGAAGTGCGTGAACTGGTCGACGAACTCCAGCGCCAAGGCCTCGGCCACTACACCATCAAGTAAATCGATTCAACTAAGTTTGGCGTGAATGATTATGCACCTCAAAGGACACGCAGAGCACGAAGGGGCCGGTTTGAAACCCGCCCTGCCTAATGATCCTAACCCTTCGTGTCCGGAGTCTGTGGTGAGCCCCGTCGAACCATGCCTTCGTGGCGAATGAAATTAAGGTAACATTACCAGCTTACCGGCATGGAAGCCGGAAAAACCAACAACCCTAATCCGCTTTCTCCCACTAGCATGAACAGCAACTATCGCAAAGGCCCGTTTCAAGCCGACGAACCGGTGATTTTGCTCGACCGCAAGGACCGCGAATACTTGTCTCGCCTCGATCAGCGCCGGCCCATCGCCATTCGCGGCGGTAAGATCTCCGTCGACGATATCATCGGCCGTGACGAAGGCAGCGTCGTCAAGTCGTCTTACAACGAGCCCTTCTTAGTTTTCCGGCCGACCCTGGCGCAGTTGATTCCAAACTTACCGCGCACAGCGCAAGTGATTTATCCCAAGGATCTCGGACCGATTTTAATCTGGGCCGATCTGTTCCCCGGCGCCCGCGTCGTCGAAGCCGGCGTCGGCGCCGGCGCCCTCAGCATGGCGCTGCTGCGCGCCATCGGCAACGAAGGCCGGCTTTACACCTACGAAGTTCGCGAAGACTTCGCCGACATGGCGCAGAAAAACGTCGGCCGCTATTTCGGCCCGGCGCCCAATTGGAAGATTACCTTGGGCGATGTCGCCGCCGCCCTCGACGAGACTGAAATAGATCGGGTGATTTTAGATTTGCCCGAGCCCTGGCATGTCATCGAGCCGGCTTGGAAAGCATTGCGTCCCGGCGGCATTCTGCTTTGCTACTTGCCCACGGTAATCCAGGTGAAAAGTTTGGTCGACGCGCTGCGCGACGACAAGCGCTTCGCCTGCATCGAGACTTCGGAGACGTTAATGCGCTTCTGGCATATCAAAGGCATGAGTGTGCGCCCGCAGCACCGCATGGTCGCCCACACCGGTTTTCTCACCTCAGCGCGCCGCTTGGCCGACGGCCAAAAAGACATTCCCCGAGCGCCCTGAGCAGTCGATCAAGTTTCGGGTTCCGAGTTGAACTCGAAACCGTTTTTCATGGAGGTTCTTCCCGGTTTAGTGTGAAAGAGTATTCACCACGAAGGACACGAAGAGCACGAAGTTCGGAATTTTAATTATCCGAACCCTTCGTGTCCTTCGTGCCTTCGTGGTGAACGAAATCAAGGTGAAAGTGCCAGGCTACCCACACAAAAGCCTGAAGAGCCCTCACGCATAGCCCTTCTCGAGCCACCACTCGGCGATTTCGACCCGCCGGGCGAACCACACTTTGGGAAAGCCCTTGGCGTACTGGATGAACTCGTCAATGATCTTGGTCCGGAACGGCACACCGGAGACGAAGGGGTGGAGATTGAAAGCAAAGTACTTCGGCGCCCCCTGTTCACCCTCCCAATAGAGATAGTCAAACTGGTCCTTCATGATCTGTAACAGGTCGCGCGGCGTTCGCCCGGTCCCGTAAGTGGAGTAGTCGTTGCATCCCGGCACGTTGTAGGGAACCACGACCACTTTGCGCCCACGCGCCTCGACGATATAGGGATTATCGCTATTGAGTGGATCCGCCCACCAAACGAAGCCGGCCTCGGCAACTAGATCCAGCGTGTTCGGCGTCGAAGCATGTCCCGGCGACAGATAACCCGTCGGTTTTTGCCCCAGGACCTTTTCAAAGGCCGCCACCGTTTTTTGGATCGATTCGCGCTCCTGCTCTTTGGTGTACATGAAGGAGTATTCATGCTCGTAGCTTTCGGACGAAAACTCATGCCCCTTGGCCTTGAATTCTTTGCATTCAGCCGCGAACTGCTCCACCTTCAAGCCGTTCATCAGAAAGGTCACCTTGAGGTTATGTCGATCAAAAAGATCGGAGATTCGCCAGATGCCGGCCCGGTCGCCATATTCTCGCTCGGTGATCAGCGCCATGTTTTGCTTGAAAACGGCCTTCGGCGGTGGAATAGTCGCGCCGCCTTGGCGCTGCAGCGATTCATGGCTGGCGAAGTTCTCCGGCCAAACCTCCCACGGCACTATGAAGGTCACGCAAATTTTAGCTTTGTCCGGCCATTCAATTGCTTTTGGTCTGCCCATGTTTGCTCCTTTTTTCTTAAAGATTTTTAACCACAAAGGACCTAGCGCGGCAGAGCCGCAACCAAAGAGATTTAACCGCAAAGAACCTAGCGCGGCAGAGCCGCAACCAAAGAGATTTAACCGCAAAGAACGCAAAGTACGCAAAAAAGAGATCGGAAATGCAGGGGCATATGGCGATACGCCCGTGCTCACGGCGAAGAACAGACAATAAATTTCACCTCGGAGTACATCGCGCAAAGACGCAAAGGCCGCCAAGGAAAAACTTTGACTCCGAACTTGGCGTCTTGGCGCGACCAATTCCCCGTTTTCAAGAGCTCTGGGCCACTGGAAAATTTACGTGGGCCGCGAAAACTCTCAAGCATAGTAGTGCAAAGAGCACAACGGATTGAGAAAAGAGAACAGGGAGAGGCGGGAAGACGGTGGGCAATGTCGTCAAACATCTCTGTGTTCTTTGTGGTCAGGTTCTTACCCAAACGGATTGAGAATGCTTCTCTCAGCTTATTACGGAAAGCTGCGATTTCACCTGAAAGAGGCACAAGAAACGCAAGCTAAGGTTGGAATAAAGCATGTTCAACAGGGCTTCCCCTGCCCTCTCCCCGTGGGAGAGGGTGGCCAGAGGCCGGGTGAGGGTGCAAAGCATACTTCCGAATCTCCAGCCCCCTGTGAACTGTGAGCGCCCACCCGTTTTCATAAACCTTTTCCAGATGACCATGCCAAAGATCGCGCTGCAAAGCTAAGCTCGTTTTACGGATGGAATCACACAGACCCATCATTTCGTCATCCGTTCTCATCCTGTGCTTTTTGTGGTTCGACTGTACTCACCACCCTGAGACCATCGAAGGGCGCCTCTTTGCGGCTAACTCATAAACTGATTCCACTGAACTTGGCGAAATAGCCGCAAAGAGAGCAAGGCCGGACGAAAATTCAAATATCTTTGGCCGGTTTCTTACCTGTTAGGCGGCGCATTTGGGCCAACAGGGAGCTGGGGAAACACCCACTATCTTAATTCGTTTCAGCCTCAATAGCTTTCCAGAAAGCTTCGTGACGAATCCCGCCCGTCTTCTGTATCCGCCGTTCAGCCGCTTCCAGCAAGGCTCGAAACTTTTTTGAATATGCCAGAAGCAAACGATCAATCTCATCTTCATCCGAAATACCCAATAAAACGGCTACAGGTTTGCCATGTCTAGTCACGATTACCGGCTCTTCTTCCGAAGCTTTCACAAACGAACTGAATTGAGCTTTGATCTCAGCAATGGGCGCAATTTTCATAATACAAATTCCTTTCCAGCAAGGTACAGTTTGTTTCTTTCCTTCACCCCGATTGCCAAGATGTAGACTTCGCGTCTCTCTTGGCGTACCAGGATAGAGGTCAAGAGGCTGTTTGTGTACCATTCTGTATTATAGTCAAGTTTAGGTTTTTGCAGTGACAAAGTTCATCTATCGCCTCGCGCTCGTTGTTCGCTCTGAGCGTCCGGACTAGCCGCTCGGCGCCTTTTTGGTCATTTGTACTCGCCTTCGTCGCCCCTAGCGTCGATGACCTCGGCGCGGGCTTTGATGGGTCCTAACCAGCTTGGGGCTTAGAGCCGGAAAAAAGCCGAGAGCTTAGAGTCAGACACCACCTGCTCCAAAAAACCTTCTTCTCTTTCTGTTCTGATCTCTCCCCTCTCGGCTCTTTCGGGTCTTAGCTACCAGTCTCACATTTAACATAGGAAATTCCCTGATGATCTTATCAGGGCAACCCCGCTTGTGCCTTCTTCCTAACATCACTTTAGTTAGTCAAGGGTTAAGATGCTTAAATCTATAAGCCTGACAACGAAGCTCTGCTTGGGAATGGGTGCGTTCCTGGCTCTCTCATTGGGCGGGATGAGATTCGTTGCCCTGAAAGAGAACCGGGAGAGGATCCGCACGGAAGTCCTGAGCTTCAATCTGGGCGTGGCGACTTTGGCTGCGAAAGCCGTGGAGCAGTATGTCGCCAGCGCCTCGAGCATCATCCAAGAGGCTACGAGCCGACCCAAACTCAGCCATGAGATCAAAGACGCCAACTGGCCCGAGGTCGCAGCCGTCCTCAGCAACTTTCTCCGGAACTTCAAGCAGTTTGACTACGTCTTCGTCCAAGATCCCAAGGGGATCATCAGGGTCAGGTTCCCGGAAGCGGGGACCGTGGGTCAGGATTTTTCGTTTCGGGATTTTTTCCAGGAAGCGGTGAGAACACGTAACATTTATGTCTCCGGCGTTTATGTCTCAAAGGCGGCTCAAAGGCCTGTAGTCTCGATTGCAGCTCCCGTCCTGGAGGGAGGGAGCGTCAGGGGAGTGTTGGTCGGGGCTCTCTCTCTTTCCAGGATCAGTCAGTTTGTCTCCTGGATACGAGAGAAGAAGACCAGCGCCATCTACGTTGTCGACCGAAAGGGCCTCTTGATTGCGCACTCGGAAGGGGTGGGGAACGGCCCGCCGAAGGACATGAGGGGGGAGCCCATCGTCCGCGCCATGATGGATGGAAAGTCGGGAACGATGGAGTTTCGAGACCGGCAGGGGGGAGACACTCTTCTTGGAGCTTACGTTTCGGTTCCGGGGCTTGGCTGGGGAGTGGTCGTCACCCAGCCGGTCTCTATCGCCTATGCGTCCGCAGAAAAGCTTTTTTGGAGGTTGAGCGGGATTTCCCTTGGGGTGGTCCTTCTGACGATCTTGCTCGCTTTGGCGGCGGCTCGAATGCTCGTTATTCCAATTCAAAAGCTTGCCGAGGCCGCGGGCAGGGTGGCTGCGGGCGACTTCACGGTGCGGGTTCCGGACCGCGGCAAGGCTGAGATGGGGCTCCTGACCAGGACATTCAACCACATGGTTGAGAGCCTGCAAAGCTCTCGCGCTGAGTTGGAGCGGGAGGTTGAGGAGCGCAAGCGTGCTGAGACAGAGTTCCGGCGACTTCTGGAGTTTGCCCCTGACGCCATGGTGATTGTGGACCGAGAGGGTCGGATGGTTATGGTTAATGCGCAGACCGAAATTCTTTTTGGCTATGGCCGTGAGGAATTGGTCGGCAGACCAGTGGAGATGCTGATGCCGGAGCATTTCCGAGGGAGGCACTCCGGTCACCGCTCAAGATTCTTCGTTGATTCGCATGCGCGTCCCATGGGGGTTGGTTTGGAGCTTTATGGACAGCGCAAGGATGGAAGCGAGTTTCCTGTTGAGATTAGTCTAGGCCCGCTGGAAGCTCGCAGCGGGATTCTAGCCACGGCTGCGATTCGGGACATCACCACACAAAAGCAAATTGAGGGGGAGATCCGTTGTCTCAATGAAGATCTCGAACATCGTGTTCTGGCACGCACTGCAGAGCTTGATGCGGCCAATAAAGAGCTGGAGGCGTTCAGTTACTCCGTGTCGCACGATCTTCGAGCGCCGCTCAGGCACATGGAGGGGTTTGGCAAGCTCCTCTCCAAACGGGCCGGCGCGGATTTGGACAAGCAGTCGAGCCATTATCTCCAGACAATTTTGGATTCGGCGGCGCGACTAAGCCGCTTGATCGAAGACCTCCTCGCGTTTTCACGCACAAGCCGGACAACCCTTCAGACAAGGTCTGTCTTGCTCGACGCATTGGTCGAAGAGGTGAAGCAACAACTGGAGGCAGGCAGCGGAGGGAGCGGATTCACGTGGATCATCCATTCTTTGCCTTCGGTCGAGGCAGACCCGACCCTCCTTCGGGTCGTCTGGTTCAACCTGTTGTCCAACGCGATGAAGTTCACGTCCAGCGCTTCGGAGCCGAGGATCGAGATCGGAAGCCTCAACGGCCAGGATGGCGAGGCGGTCATTTACGTCAAGGACAACGGTGTGGGGTTTGACAGCAAGTATGAGCACAAGCTCTTCGGCGTGTTCCAGCGCCTGCACTCGGACGATCAGTTCGAGGGCACGGGGATCGGGCTGGCCACGGTTCGGAGGATCATCCACCGTCACGGTGGACGGGTCTGGGCCGAGGGTCGTCTCGGAGAAGGTGCGACATTTTACTTTTCGCTCAAGCTGGCGGGAAAGGATCACGATGGAGGTCAAGAGGATTCTTCTGGCGGAGGATGATGCCAACGATGTTGAGCTGATTCTGGCCGCCCTTGAGGAGCACCACCTTGCTAATGATGTTGTGGTGGTCCGCGACGGGGAGCAGGCGCTGGATTACCTTTACCGGCGGGGGGATTTCCGCGACCGTCCGGAGGGGAATCCCGTTCTGGTTCTCCTTGATCTCAAGATGCCCAAGGTCGACGGGCTGGAGGTGCTGAGGCAGGTGAAGAGCGAACCCAGCCTCAGAATCATCCCGGTCGTCATGCTCACCTCGTCCAGAGAGGAGCGGGACGTCATTGAGGGTTACCGCCTGGGCGCTAATGCCTATGTCGTGAAGCCGGTGGAGTTTGAG